>JBELAI010000001.1:0-96121 GCA_049508975.1 Occallatibacter sp.
GCTGTAGGACACGAGGAGATTCAATGACAGAGATGTGCATTGTGAAGAGCGCCTGGCGCGTCGCATATTCGATTACCGATACGGAGAGGCCAGGCCAATGAAGAGAGACGACGTTCGCGCAACGATTGAAAAGATCGGAATCCTGCCTTCGGTACGTGTGAGTTCGCGCGATCTTGCGAGTTTTGCCGCGGAGACGGTCTACACGTCCGGTATCCCGATTATCGAGATCACGATGACCACACCGGGCGCCCTCGAGGTAATCAACAATCTCGCGAATCTCCATGCGGATTTGGCCGTCGGCGCCGGCACGGTGCTCGATGAGGAGACTGCTCGGCAATGCATCGATGCTGGCGCAAGATTCCTGACCAGCCCGGGATTTGTTCCGGAGGTGGTGGCATTCGCAAAGAGTAAGAACGTGGTGGTGCTTCCTGGAGCCTTGACGCCCACCGAAGTCATTGCGGCTTGGAAGGCCGGATCCGATTTTGTAAAGATTTTTCCCGCCGCAAATGTCGGCGGCGTTCAATATGTGCGCGCACTGAAGGTTCCACTACCGCAAATTCCACTGATCGCAACCGGCGGCGTAAATCAGTTGACTGCATCGGACTTTATACTTGCCGGCGCAACGGCTATTGGCGTAGGTGGAGAGCTGCTCCCCAAGGAAGCATTGCATTTTCGGCAGGAAGATCGTATTCGCGAACTGGCTGGAAGGTTTCTCGCCATGGTAAGAGATGCTCGGTCATTGCGGGAGACTTACTATTAACGAAAAAATGCGGCCACTATGGCCGGCGCAACTGTTGAAACAAGATGCTGGAAAGATGGAAATTCCAATTGTCTTCAGATGGGTCGAACCGCAACGGAGCCTTCGTGTTCTGTGGCAGAGTCTGATTGCATGGGCCGGAATAACTCTGTTGACCTACTGCGGGTTCGTCCTGCGAGTTAATCCAACAACAATCAGCAGTTTGTTTTTGCTGGTTGTGGTAGCAATGGCATCGTTCTGCGGATTCTGGCAAGCTTCGTTGACTTCGATTCTGGCTGTAGCCTGTTTGGACTATTTCTTTATGCCGCCTGTACTCCGCTTTAACATAACGGATCAGCAGGACTGGGTGGCTCTTCTGACATTCGAGGTCACGGCGCTTGTTATCAGCAGGCTGACCGCGAAAGAGTTGCGGAGTGCTAAAGATGCGGCCATCCATCGAGCAGGGATGGAGCAGTTATATGAGTTGAGCCGGAATTCGCTCTGGATGGACCTGCATCAGCCGCCGGGACCTCAGCTGGTGGTGTTAATTCAGAGGATATTTGGTGCGTGTGCGGTCGCAATGTTCGATAAAAACCTGGAACGGCAAGATAGGATCGGCGAGTGGGCGGCGAACGAGCAGGATCTGGCCCAGGAATGCTGGCGGCGCGATGAGGGACAGGATGATCGCGAGACGGAAACAGCACAACGCATTCTGCAGTCCGGATCTGAATCCGTCGGCGCGCTGGTTGTTCGTGGAAAGCTAAGTCCGCTGGTGGTCGATGCTCTTGCGTCGCTCTCGGCCATTGCGATCGATCGTCACAAGTCGTTTGAGAAAGAGGAAGAAGCCGATGCGGCAAGGCGGGGTGAGCAGTTGCGCGCCGCGGTTATGGATGCGTTGGGACATGAGTTCAAGACCCCGTTGACGACAGTTCAGACAGCGAGTTCCGGTCTTCTTGAGTTGGGCGGATTGACTCGCTCGCAGCAGGATCTGGCCAAGCTGATAGAGGGTGAAACGGCTCGTTTGAGCGAATTATGCACACGACTTCTGCTGACAGCAAAACTGGAACCGTTCCAGGTTCGCCTGCAAACAAATGATGCTAACATTCAGGAATTGATTGCAGAAGTATTGGAGAGCCAGGTAGCGAAAGAAGTGAGAGAGCGGATCGAGGTGGTAGTGGAAGACCCTGCCATGTCGGTGTCCGCGGACCGTGGGCTGTTAACGATGATTTTAACTCAATACATCGATAATGCCCGAAAGTATTCGCAGCCAAATACACCGATCGGGATTAGTGCGCGGATAAGTCGCTCGGAATTGGTCATTTCAGTGCATAACTTTGGATCGACAATTCGAATCGAAGACAGGGAGCGGATCTTCGATCGGTTTTACAGGGCGCAGGACATGATAGATTCGGTCCCAGGTACAGGCATCGGACTCTCAGTTGTCAGAAAGGCGGCTGAGGCTCATCACGGGCATGTGTGGGTCATTAGCGATGACAAGGAAGGGACGACATTCTTTGTTTCCCTTCCAATTGCCGCAAGGAGGAACGAATGAACACCGAATTGTTGGACTCGGATCAGGGCGCCATTCTGGTGGTGGACGATGACGTTCCCTTGCGAAAGGCTTTGCACGTGACTTTGTCTGGCATGGGATTCAAGGTTGTGGATGCGTCCAGGGGCGAAGAGGCGGTGTCGTTGGTCCAAATCGCCAGATTTGACGCGGTCCTTCTGGATGTGGATCTCCCTGGAATGGGCGGAGTGGAGGCCTGTAAGAACATCCGGCACGCGAGTGCGCGGTTGCCGATTCTGATGTTGTCCGCAATGGACGGCATCCATGTCAAGGAGATGGCGTTGGATGCCGGTGCCGACGATTACATAACCAAGCCGTTCAGGCTGCGCGAACTGGCTGCGCGATTGCGGTCAGCCGTACGGAGAGGTCATGCTCACGCTAACGAACAAGTTGCACCGATTCGCCATGGGCAACTCGAACTGGATCTTGTCAAATATCGGGTCCAGAAGTTTGGGCGTTCTATCCACCTGTCGCCAAAAGAATTCGAGATGCTTCATTACTTCATGCTTCACGCCGGTGAGTTGATTCCACACGCTCAACTGTTGAAAGCCGTATGGGGGCCGGAGTATGGAAACGAATTTGTTTACCTGAGGATATACGTGGGCCAATTGCGCAAGAAGATTGAAGACGATCCGCTCAACCCAAAGTATATTCGGACTGTGCCTCACGTTGGATATAAGTTCGATCCAGAGCAACTGAACGATTAGGGCGCATTTCATAAATCGCCGCAAAGAACTGAGTACTTCCACGGTAAGCGCGCTGCATCGCGTTTCACCAGCTATAGGTGTACCCAATACTCGATGTTGTGAACCAGGGCACAGTTACCACCTTACTGTAGCTCTCCTGTATCCAAATCGAGTTCTTATCGTTGAAATGAACAATCGCCCCCAGCGAAACGCCGCTATCGAGCCTGTTTTGCACATGAGCATTGCCGGTATAACTCGTAATGCCGCTCTGAACCCACGTGTAGCCAGTTACAATCTTCGTCCTGGGAAGTGAGAAGTTCTTCATCACGCCAGCGGATTCCGTATGTTCGCCAAAGGCGGTGTGAAGAAAGCCATGAGTACCGGCATTCTCATAGGTATAAGCGAAGGTCAACTCATCCCCAATCGGGTCCTTCTTCAAGAACCCGAAAGTGTGACCGATGCCGATGTTGTAGTTTGCCCGAGGAAGCAGCCCCGGCCGATCGAAGTCAGAACCGAACATAACAAAAAGATCCGTGCTCGTGCCCGCCGATTCTTGCGCGGCCGCCGTTGAGGTCTGAGCTGAGGAGCCAGACGCCTGAGCGCCAAGAGCACAGGTTGAAAAACTCAAAATGACAATTGCAACGACTGACGAAACCTGCCCAATTCGTGACACGCGCAGTTTCCCGTTTTTCAGTTCGATTTCGCCTTTCCGCGCACATACCTTCTCTGCAACAATCATCGATTCGATCTCCCATTGAACCAAGCTCTTTTGTATGCTGATTGCCCCATACTGCAGGAATCGACAGTGCACATGCTGGCAACTTTCGGACACATTAGTCGGGCGGCCTTTCATTATGTCCGAAACTTGCTAGTGACTCTTACATCTTCTTTACAAACACTCCCCTAGCATTCCTCCATGGGCTTGATTGTTGCGAGGGATTTAAAATCACTGGCGGGTCCCGGCCCAGTTCCGGCTTTAACACTGAATCGCGTTCGCCTGCGTGCGATGGAGCGGGACGATGTGCTTGACCCCGGTATTTGTTGGCAAGCCATCATCAGCCGCGATCCGCGCTTCGACGGGCGATTCTTTGCGGGTACAACGACCACCGGACTTTATTGCCGAAACGTCTGCCCAGTGCCTTTTGCAAGGCCGAAGAACATGCTGCTGTTCGCATGTGCCGCAGCCGCTGAGGCGGCCGGTTTTCGCCCTTGCAAGCGGTGCCAGCCTCAAGCTGCCCCTGGAACTCCGGCGTGGGTCGGCACATCGGCCGTTGTGTCGCGGGCCTTTCGTTTAATTCTGGAGGGAGCTCTGAATAAGGGGAGCGTGGAAGAGCTCTCTGAACGGTTAGGACTCGGCTCGCGCCAGTTGCACCGTCTTTTTGTGCAGCATCTTGGCGCGTCTCCGCTCAAGATCGCGACCACTCACAGGGTTCATCTGGCGATAAAGCTCATCGTCGAATCTGGACTTCCGATGACCCAGATTGCATTCGGCTCGGGATTCAAAAGCATTCGCGCATTCAATCACGCGATTCGTTTGTCGACAGGGCAGTCTCCCACCGAATTGCGCGGTGCCGCAAATGCATCGCGGCCCAGGGCCCATCCTGGCGGTCTTGAACTTCGTCTTCCGTATCGGCGGCCTTTCGATTGGACGAGCTTGATCGCTTTTCTGAAACCGAGAGCGATTCCTGGGGTTGAGTTAGTCACCGAGAATTCGTATCAGCGGACGATTGAGATCGCAGGTGTCCCGGGATTCCTGACTGTGAGACCAGACAGCACCAGGTCGCGGCTTCGAGTTCATCTTCAAACGAGCAGCTATGAAGGGTTGGCGCAGACGGTGGAGCGAGTCCGCCGTATCTTCGATTTGAATGCCGATCCGATACAGATCGCCAGCCATTTATCATGCGATCCAAAGTTGCGACGACTCATCAAACTGCGGCCAGGGCTCAGGGTGCCTGGAGTGTGGGATGGATTCGAGGTGGCGATTCTTGCCATCCTTGGACAAAAGCTGACCGCCTGCGGTCCGCAGCGGTTGGTGGCTCGCCTTGTCCAGATGTTCGGCACCCCCGTTCACGCCCCGATTACCGGTCTGAAATACTTATTTCCCCGGCCGGAGGTCCTGGCCCATGCCGATCTGTCAAATGCCGGTATAAGCGAGGGCTGCGCCAACAACATCCGCAAACTCGCTTCCGCCGCAATGCGCAGGCACCTCAGCTTTGCGACGTCCAGGACTCTGGAGCAGGCCGTTTCTCAAGTGGTGCAGATTTGTAGTATCGATGCAAGCACGGCGAACTATATTGCCATGCGAGCCTTTGGAGAGCCTGACGCGTTTCCATCGGAGGACCTGGGGATAAGGCAAAGCCTGGCGGGGGCGGGGCCGATCCCATCTGCCGCACAGGTGCTCGCGATGGCGGACCCGTGGCGGCCTTGGCGAGCCTACGCAGCCATGCAGGTCGCCCAAGCAACCTCGATATCGAAGCCCTCTTGATTCCTGCAAAATACGGGTGTGGGATACACGGCGGGGAAGCGGCCTAACGATGGGCTAAACCATTCAGAATCAATGGTGAGCTCGCTGGGGCTCGAACCCAGGACCCACGCCTTAAAAGGGCGTTGCTCTACCAACTGAGCTACGAGCTCGTTCAGGGCCGCTACTTCCAAATTACCACATAGGGCGTTTTTCCGCCCTCACGGTGATCTTCCGCGCTGGAACGATAGTGAGCACACTCTGGCGCGTCCAGTTTTTGCTTTTGGCGCCTTCATGCATTGCAAACAAAATGCAGTGATTTGCGCCATTTCGATGGCAAGAAAGTGGTAGGAAGGTAACAGTACTAGTGTTATTGTTTTGACAATAGTCCGCGGCGTAGGATTCTGGGTGAAGAAGACTTCCATTTAAGTAAGCTGGCAGCGATGCTCCCGTGGTAACGGTGAGGTGACGCTGATGGGCCGCCGGAAGTGCTTTTTGGCAGCGAGAAGGTTGAAGAGGGCCATATGACGGATTTCAATCCGCTGAGCGACCAGAACCAGACGCCTGAAGACGTGGCGACGTTGTATTCATGGGCGAATTTGCACGGAGCAAAATATAGAGATTTCTCGGCATCCAGAGCCCAGACCCGGGAGATTGCGCGCGTGCGTGCGGAGCAATCCGGCGACGAATTGCAGGAGCGCATTCAGGGGGAAGCAGACGCGGCTAAGGCGGCGGAAGCGCAGCGCGCAACTGAAGAGGCGCAGGCCGCCGAGCAAGCGCTCCAGGCCCAGCTGGCTGCGGACCAGTCCCGGTTGGCTGCCGAAGAGGCCGAGCGTACAGCGCAACAGGCTGCGGAACAAGCCGCACAGACTGCAGCGCGACAGGCCGCGGAAGAAGCAGCCCAGCGTGCGGCGCAGCGGGCCGCGGAAGAAGCAGCACGATACGAAGCAGAGCAGAACGCAATGAAGGCCGCTCGCCAGGCTGCTGAAGAAGCCGCCGAGCGCGCAGCCGAACAGGCCGCCCAGCGCGCACAGGACCTGGCCGCTCAAGTGGCGGCGCAGCAGGCAGCGCAAGCGGTAGCGGATCGTGTCGCCGAGCAGGCCGCGCGTCAGTTCGCACAGCAGCACGCATGGCAGCCGCCGCGCACAGATCCTTTTCCCGCACCGCCAATTCCAACGCCGCCGGCGCCGTATGCTCCGCAACAGGCGCAGAATTTCGAACACCCAGGCTTCTCCCGGCCGCAGGCTTACCGGCCGACGCCTGCTTCACAACAATATGGCCCAACACGCGAGGAATGGCTACGCGAGGAAAGGGCACGCGAGGAAGGCCCCATGTTCCGCAACCCCTGGGCCGCGCCGGAAGTGCGCGAGCCGGCGAGCCGGCCGGCATGGCTCAATACTGAAACTCCGGAGCCGGCACCGTCAGTACCTCCTGCTTCTGCGCCGCCGGCTGACGAAACGCTGCAGGGATCGCGCGATCGCCTTACCTCTCGCTGGTTCGCCCTTCGCGGTGTTTTTGATGGCATCCCAGCCCCGGTCGAACCTGCGCCGCTTCCCGTTGCTTCGCGGGCTCCTGCAATGGCTGTCTTTTCGCTGGCCGGCGGCGTAGGGAAAACAAGTATTGTGGCAACACTGGGCCGTGCTCTATCCGCGCGCGGCGAGCGTGTGCTGCTGGTGGATACGGCTGCCTTCGGACTGCTGCCTTTCTTCTTTGGCGCTACGGATCAGCGCCCCGGCCAGTTGCGAACCTTTACGCCTCCGGGAGCGAGCAGCGACGTGCCCATCCAAATGGTGACCATCGATGCGGAAGGCTTGAGTTCCGAGCCGTCGAGCCAGGAGAGCCTGAGCGGAGAGATCGCGAAATTCGCGCGCGGGGCCGGCCGCGTCATCGTCGACCTGGCAACCGCCTCCGGCGCGACTACCCGCCGCATCATGCGCATGTCGCCCATGATTCTGGTGCCGGTGGTTCCCGACATGAATTCAGTGGTCAGTGTGAGTTCGATCGACGCATTTTTCGAGCAAAACAACGGCGCGTCCGGCAAACCTTTCTTGCCTTACTACGTACTCAATCAATTTGACGCTTCTCTACCGTTGCATCTGGACGTGCGCGAGGTGTTGCGCGAGCAGTTGGGTGAGCGGCTGCTGTCGTTTGCGCTGCGCCGCGCGCCGGCTATGAGCGAGGCGCTTGCCGAAGGCATGACCGTCATGGATTATGCTCCCGGTTCCACGCTGGCAGAAGATTTTGTCAGCCTGGCTGCTTGGGTCAAAAGCCTCTCTGCGCCCGCGACCACGAGCTACCGTGGCGTCCGCTGGAGTGAAAGATGACCTTTTCGGGCCTGTGGCAGGAAATTGGGGCCGGAGAAAACATCTTTACCAGGTTTTTTCGACTCACTTTCCTGCTCGCGGCTGCGGTGGTGTTTGTCTTCCTCGCCACGCTTCCGCTCGATTGGCCGCAGCAGGCTGTCTGCGGACTTCTGACGCTGCTGATGTCCATGGCCCTGGCGCGCAGTTCCGACTCTTACCTGATCACGTTGTCGCTGATGATGATGTCGATGTTCTGCACCTTCCGCTACGGCTACTGGCGGTTGACGCAGACAGTGAACTACTTTCAGGATCCGGGAAATCACCCCGGCGCGCTCAACACATTTTTCATCTTGAGCCTGATTTTGGCCGAAACATACGCATTCGTTATTTTGTTTCTTGGCTACTTTCAGACCATCTGGCCGCTGCGCCGCGCGCCGGTGGCGCTGCCTGAGCAAGAAGAAGAGTGGCCGCACGTCGACGTGTTGATTCCCACCTACCAGGAGCCGCTCGACGTGGTGCGCTACTCCGCCCTCGGTGCGTTGAACATGGATTGGCCCGCCGACAGGTTGCACGTCTACATCCTCGACGACGGACGCCGCACGGAGTTCGAGCAGTTCGCCTTCGAGGCCGGCATCGGTTATAAGATCCGTCCGGACAATTCCCATGCCAAGGCGGGTAACATCAACGCCGCTTTGAAGAGCATGAGTTCGCCCTTCGTGACGATCTTCGATTGCGATCACGTGCCCACGCGCAGCTTTCTGCAGATGACCATCGGCTGGATGATCCGCGACCCCGGGCTGGCCATGCTGCAGACGCCTCATCACTTCTATTCTCCCGACCCGTTTGAACGCAACCTTGGCCAATTCCGCGAGATCCCCAACGAGGGCGAGCTGTTTTACGGAATCGTGCAGGACGGCAACGACTTCTGGAACGCGACCTTCTTTTGCGGTTCGTGCGCGGTGCTGCGCCGCGAAGCGCTGGATGAGATCGGCGGCATCGCGGTTGAAACCGTGACTGAAGACGCGCACACCTCGCTACGCATGCAGATGAAGGGCTGGGGAACGGCCTACATCAACATTCCCCAGGCTGCGGGCCTGGCTACCGAGAGCCTCTCCGCTCACGTCGGACAGCGTATTCGCTGGGCGCGCGGCATGATCCAGATTCTGCGTACGGACAACCCTCTCTTCGCACCGGGACTGAAGTTTGCGCAGCGGCTCTGCTACTTCAATGCCATGTTTCACTATCTCTGCGCAGTGCCGCGGCTTATCTTTCTTACCGCTCCGTTAATCTTTCTCTTGTTCAATCGCACCAATATTCCCGGCTATTGGGCGGCGATTCTGGTTTATGCCATGCCGCACCTTGCGCTTTCCAGCGTAACCAACTCGCGCATTCAGGGCGAGCACCGGCACTCATTCTGGAACGAAATCTACGAAACAATTCTGTCGCCCTACATCCTGCTGCCTACCATGATGGCGCTGGTGAATCCGACGCTGGGCAAGTTCAACGTGACGGCCAAGGGCGGCGTTGTCAAGCGCACCTACTTCGACGCCCGCATTGCTCAGCCATTTCTCGTTATGCTGATGTTCAATATTCTCGGGCTTCTCATTGCCATCCCCCGCCTCTTTATCTGGGATCGCGACCGGCCCGGCACCGTCCTCATGAACGCTGGCTGGTGCTTGTTCAACGTCATCATTCTTGGCGTTTGCACCGCGGTTGCGCGCGAAACGAAGCAGGTCCGAACCGCCGTCCGCATCAGCATTGTGACCCCCATCGCGGCCCTGACACCCGACGGACGCTTCATCGCGGGCGAGACCATCGACATGTCTTCCGGCGGCAGCAGCATCCGCTTCTCCGAGGCCGTGGACATCGAACCGCTCACCAGGATTCGGCTAACCTTCCCGCAGCCATCCGTGACCAGGGAACTGCCCGCCACCGTGGTCTCATCGGAAGGATCGGTATTGCGCGTACAGTTCCAGGACCTGACCATTGCCGAACAGGAAGCTCTTACCATGGTGCTCTATTCCCGTGCCGACTCGTGGCTGGGATGGGGCGAGTCGCGCCAGCCCGACAATGTTTTCCGCAGCCTGGGCCGCATCTTCAAGATCTCGCTGCGCGGACTTCAGCAGACCTTTCTAAGCCTCACCGGCGGCGACAACGAGTCCCGCAAGAAGCCCGCTCTTTCCGTGGCTCGTTCCGCTGTCCTCTTCCTGCTGGTCTCGGTTCCGATGAGCCTTACGCTCAACCTCAATGCGCAACAGCATCGCAATGCCATTCGAGTTTCAGCCCCGACTCCAATTCACACAGTTGCCACGCCTGGTGCGCAAAGTGTCTCTGCCGACGCGGTCGCTCCGGTGCCGCCCGGCCAGTATCGCGACCTATTTACCCTTAAAGAAGCCGGTTCGCCGCAGATTGAGTTGCGCGGCATCGACAGCCGCCACGATGTCCGTTTCACGCTGCCGCAGGCGCATGTAGTCCGCACCGCGACAATTCACGTTCACTACGCCTTTTCTCCCAGCCTGCTGCCCCAACTGAGCCATTTGAAACTCATCATGAACGGCGCGTTGTTCGCGACTGTGCAGCCCACGCCGGGCCAGCTTGGCGGCTCCGACAGCCACGATGCCGAAGCGGAGTTCACCATTCCTCCGGAACTGCTGGTGCACAACAACACGCTCACCATTGAATTCATCGGCCACTACACCATGGTTTGCGAGGATCCAGCGAATACCACGCTTTGGTCCCGCGTCCTTCGCAGCACTTTCCTTGACATTGAAGGCGACATACTGCCGCTGGCCGACGATTTGAAGCAGTTGCCGATGCCGTTTCTCGAACCGGCCGCCATTCAGCCGCTCAGCATTCCCATAATCTTTGCCTCCGCGCCCAGCCTCAAAGCCATTCAGGCTGCGGGCGTTGTCGCCAGCTATTTCGGCATGATCTCAGAGAACCGCCCGGTACGTTTTCCCGTGCAAATCGGACAGATTCCGGCAGGCAATGCGATTGTCATTGCAGATGGCCCCGGCAATCTTCCGCAAGGCCTGAATCTGGCCGGTGTGAGTGCGCCGACTGTGGCCATGCGCACCAATCCGAACGATCCTTACGGCAAAGTGCTGGTCATCGCCGGCGCCACTGCGGACCAGGCTTTGATCGCGGCGCAGGCCGTCGCCTTGCACAGCGATATGCTCAACGGCCCGGATACGGCGATCGAAAATTTAAAGTTGCAGGACCGGCGTCAGCCCGACGATGCGCCGCGCTGGGCGCGCACCGACCAGCCCATCGCGCTCTCGGATTACGCCACCGCAGAGCAACTGCAGGGAGATGGATCGACTCCGCTGAAGGTTGATTTCCGCATTCCACCAGACATTTTCTACACCGAACGTCCCAACGCCAAGCTGGTTCTCGCTTACCGCTATAACTCGATCCCCATAGGCCCCATCTCCAGCCTTCAGGTACGCATCGACAATGCATTCCTCGGTTCCGTTCCGCTCGTTCCCGGTCAGCAAGTCTCCCGCGAGATGAAGGTCGATTTGGCGGTTCCTGTGGACGATCTACGTCCCTTCTCCAATTCGCTGTCATTCGATTTCACTTTTCAGCCGATTAAGAAAGATGGCTGCGAGGACACCACACCGATCAACATGCAAGGGGCCATCCTCAAAGACACATATCTCGATCTCCGCGGCTATCCGCACTACGCGCCGCTGCCCAACCTTGAGACCTTTGCCAACGCCGGCTTCCCGTTCACGCGCCTCGCCGACCTGGCTGAGACCACCGTTGTGCTGCCTGCCGTGCCCACCGATCAGGAGATCGAAACATTTGTCACGCTGATGGGCCACTTCAGCCGCCAGACCGGCTATCCCGCTTTGCGTGTAACCGTGGCCGGCGTCGACGCTTTGCAAAACGGCTCCCACACAGACTTTCTCATCATTGGCACAGACGACGACCAACCGGCCTTTGACAAACTCAACAACCAATTGCCCGTTGCATTGCACAGCGGCTCCATTGATGTACACGACACGCAGGGTTTCTTTGCGCCTCTGCATCGCACATGGTGGAAGATGCATTCCGATGAGCACACCGAGAGCGGCGACCTCACCGCCGGCGGCACGCCCGATGCAATCATCGAAGGAATCAAGTCTCCCTACGACTCGGGAAACGACCGCAGCATTGTCGCCATCCATCTGAAGGACGCAGCCTCATTCGAGCCATTTATCGCCACGTTCTTAAAGGCGCAGCAGTCGAGCGAGGTTGGGCAGTCGGTGTCCGTGTTGCACGGAACGCAGTTCCAGTCTTTTCGCATCGGTGCGGACGTTTACCATGTTGGTGTCTTAACGTGGTGGGCGCAAACGGCCATGTGGTTTAGCGAGTACCCATATGCAGTCTCAGTCGCGATGTTTATCCTGGCCCTATTGCTGGCCGTCTGGGTCAGATCGTGGTTGCGCGCCAAGGCCAGAGCGCGCTTGAGAATGACTTCGGACTAGGGGCAGGGAATAGGGACCAGGGAATAGCGGACCGGGCACCTTCTTCAAATCGCCCAGCATATGTTGGAGAACCGCCGCAATGGCCCAACGAACATCTCGGCCGGGCAAGCATTGGTTGCTGATGGCATTCTTCCTCACGCTCTGCCCAACCGGCGGCTGCAAGCAAGATTCGTGGCCTCTCTGGAACGCCTACCAAGCGCGCTTCATCGACGCCGAGGGCCGCGTCATCGATCACTCGGCCGCCGACCGCACTACCTCCGAAGGCCAGGCCTACGCCATGTTCTTTGCCCTGGCCGGCAATGACCGCTCCAGCTTTGACCGCTTGCTCCATTGGACGCAGGCCAACCTCGCCGGCAACGATCTTCAAACGCACTTGCCCGCGTGGCTATGGGGCAAAGCAAGCGACGGCCAGTGGAAGACTCTCGACACCCACTCTGCCTCCGACGCCGACGTATGGATGGCGTACGTTCTGATTGAAGCCGGCCGCCTGTGGCATGTCCCCTCAGACGCAACAACAGGCCAAGCCATGATGGCCCAGATTGCCAAAACCGAGGTCGCCAATCTCCCCGGCTTCGGTCCCGTGCTGTTACCCGGCCCCACCGGTTTCCAGCACAACCAGACCACAACCCTGAATCCGAGCTACATGCCCCCGTTCATCTTTCAGCGATTTGCTCAAATCGACCCAACGGGCCCGTGGCAACAAATCGCCCTGGGCATTCCGCGCATGCTGGAGGGCAGTGCCCGCCACGGCTTTGCGATGGACTGGGTCGACTACATTCCCGGCGACGGTTTTTATCCTTCCCTGACCATCGAAACCGGAAACAAAGACAGCGATGTGCCTGGCGGCAGCTACGATGTCATTCGCGTTTATCTGTGGGCCGGCATGATCGACAGCTCCAGCCCCCTCCGTTCCCAGGTGCTCAGCGCTATCCCAGCCATGAGCGCGTACCTTGCCTCTCATGATGCCCCCCCCGAAAAGGTATCTGACCAAGGCATTCCATTGGCGCAAGATGGACCTGTAGGATTCTCTGCCGCCGTGCTGCCATATCTCAGGGCTTTCCCCGACCTTTCCGATTCAAGGTCCAGCGCGCAGCAGACGGTCCGCGTAGCCCGCATGCGGGATGCGCCCACAGGATTGTATGGAAAGGACTTGGCATATTACGATCAGAATCTCGCCCTGTTTTCAACCGGCTTTATCGACGGTCGATTTCGCTTTGGTGCGGGCGGGGAACTGAACGTAGAATGGAATCGCTGATGAGCGTTGGCTTCGGGGTGTTGTGCAAGCGGGCGACGGTTGCGTGCTGTCTTTTTTTGGCGCTACAGCCAGACCTTGCCCAAATTGCCGCCCAAAGCTCTACCCGCAAGTCCGCCGACTCACCCGGAGCCACTCGCTCCATGATGATCGAAAAGGGGCATGTCCTCGAATCGCGCGGCCGTCCCGATCTTGCCGTCCAGGTCTGGCAGCAGGTTCTTCTTTCCGATCCCAAAAACGTTGAGGCGCTCGCCGGTCTCGCCCGCGACCAGAAGCCAACTGGTTCCGACAAAGCCAACGACGCCCCCGGCCGTTCGCGCAAGGCAAGCCCCAACGATCAGAACATTGCCAGGATTCAAAACACCGCCAGCACCACTGCTGCGAAGGCGCAGCCTCGCCAGACCCAGGTTTCGACGCCTGCCAAGCCAATCCCGTTCGGCAAATCGCGTGCGCCAGTCAAAGTGCATTCGCCAGGCACAAAACCCGCCCCATCCCGCAACCCGACCGTCGTCGAAAACGCGCAAGCCCCTTCGCAATTTGAGTCCGTGATAAACGAAGCCACGCAGGCTTTCAATCGGAATCAATTAGAGGCTGCCGCCGCCAAATTCCGCGAAGCCCTCACAATGAAACCGCAGTCGCCTGAAGCCCTCAGCGGCTTGGCTGGCGTCTTGATCAAACAGCAGCAGTTCGATGCCGCAGCGCTCATCTACGACCAGTTGACCAGGGTACAGCCCAATTCGACCGATGCCTGGCGCGGCCTGTTCTTCTCTTACGCGCGCAACAACCAGAACCGGAACGCAATTGGCGTCGAAGCCCGCTCCCCGGCTTCCGTCAAAACTGCGCTGGCCGCCGACCCCGAATATCTGCGTACCCTGATCACCATCTTCGAGGCCGAGAGTCGCCCCGCGGATGTACAGCGCGTTGTTGCTGAGGCCATGTCGCTGCCGTTCCCCGACAACGGTGCAATTTTCAAACCCGAGACCAAGCTCGACTACGCCGCAATCCTGATTGCCGCAACGCGCTACGATCAGGCCATCGCGCTCTTTACGCTGGTCCTCACCGACGATCCCGGCAACCTATCGGCCTGGGAAGGCCTGATCGGTGCGCATCACGCAATCGGCCAGGACACGACCGCCATCGACGATATCAAGAAGATGCAGCCGTCCGTGTACGAAGCTGCGATTGCCGATCCTGCCTTTCTAACCGTCCTCGGCTCTATATACGAGCAGGCCAGCCAGTATGAAGTAGCCCAGAGCCTGCTTGAGCGCGCCGTCAAACTCCAGATCGAAGCCGGCAATCCGCCCAGCGCCGCGCTTCAGTTGCAACTGGCCGGCATCGATCTTCTTCGCAACGACCCCGCCCACGCCTGCGACCTCTATCGTCAGGTGCTCCAAAATAACCCCGACCGCGCCGAAGCCTGGAAAGGCCTCATCACCGCGCTGCTGGCCACCAATCGCGGTACCGAGGCTCTTCAAGAACTCGTTCTCATCCCCAGGGTGATCCGCAAGCAACTCGACACCGACATTGAATTTGTTCAGACCGAAGCCCTCCTCTACGCCTCTACCGGCGACGTTGCCCGCGCCACTGAATGCATGGATCGTGTGCTGGCTCATTACGCCAGGCTGCACATCGACCCGCCAGCGGCAATCGAGATTCAGAACGCATGGCTGCTCTTCAACACCCGCAACGACCTCGCCCTCTATCCGATGCTCATACGTCTCAACAGCCGTCCCGGCCTGACCGTTGCACAGCGCGAATCGATTCAGGACATCTGGGCCAACTGGAGCGTGCGCCGCGCTTATGACTTGACGGACAACGGCAACGTCCAACAGGCTATCGATATTCTGGACGCCGCATCCCAGGCCTTTCCTGGCAACCTTGCCGTCCGTAAGGCCGCAGCAGGCGGATATATGCTGGCAGGCCGCGCCAAAGAGTCGTTGGCACTCTACAAGACGATCTCCATGCAGGACGCCACAGCGGCGGACTTTCAAGGAGCCGTTGGCGCAGCCCTCGCCGCCAACGACAAAAGTCAGGCCGAGCTTTGGCTGCGTCAGGCGCTCGAGCATTTCCCACGCGACCCTGCAATCCTGTCGCTTGCCGGTCGTTACGAGCGGGCCCGTGGTGACAATCAGCGCGCCGCCGCCTACTATCGCGCCTCGCTCGCTGCCATGTCTCCTGCCTCGCCAACAGTGAAGCTCTCTCGCGTGCTCGTCTATCCCGATCAAGACCCCAGGGCTCACCGCGCCGTTACCGCAGCCGACCTCGAGCACCTGCTCGACCCCAACCACGAGCCCTGTCCCAAGACAACCAAGATGCCGTCACTTCCTGCGAATCGCGTCCACCCCAACAACGGCTCATCCTCGCCGCAATCGCCCATTCGGCAAATTCCATCGGCGAATCAGAGCCAGGCTCCCACCTCGCCGGTCTACGTTCCCCAGTCCTTCGCGCGCTCGGCCAAGCAGACCGCCAGCCACCACCTTCGCCGCGCGCAGAATGCGACATCGGTCCTTATCCGCAATCCCCGCCCCAGCAAGCGCGGATACTCAGGCCGTGGAAAAGCTCAAAACGGTGAAGGGTACGGGCTTCAGCCCGTACGTAACCTCCGCTATATCAACGTGGGCTTTAGCCCCCGAGGGAAACTTTCCTCAAATTTCACCACAAATCCCGAGCTTTCCCGCAGTCCGTACAGCCGCCCGCACCTTATCTACGCCACCCTCCAGATCAGTCCCCGGCACAGCATGCATCCCAGGTTGCTGCACACCAACTGGGTGCCCCCGGTCTCGCATCTGAGACCGGGGAGATCGCCAATCCACAGGTCGGTAATCCACGCCGCCCTCGCAGCATCGCAGCCTCTTCAAAAAACCGCCACCCAACCCGACCCCAACACCCAGGTCGCCGACGCGTGGAAGGGTCTCATCCTCTCGCTGATGGCCAGCAACCAAAACGCCGAAGCCTTGAAGGATCTATCCAGAATCCCTCCCGAAATTCGTCTCCGGTTGGAATCCGACGTGGAATTCGCCCAGGTCAAAGCAGATTTATACCTTTCCTTGGGCGACATCCCCCACGCCGCCGAAGCCCTCAACCACGAGGAAAAGCTCTACCAGGCGCGCCAAGTCGCCGTGCCCGGCACCGTCGAGCTGCAACACGCCTTTTTGCTCGATAATCTGACCGACAACCGCGCCCTCTACCCGCTTCTCCAGCGACTCGATGCCCGTTCCGATCTCAACCCATCTCAACGGCGTCAGATCGAAGGTTTGTGGTCCCACTATGCCGCCCGCCAGCCAGGTACTCAGCCAGATCTCAGCGTCAAAGCAAATCCACCTGCCAATCTGGCGCCCTACATGGGCAAGATGCACATCCCGCCCGCTGAAGAGACCGTCAACACCACAACGCCTGTTTCCAGCAGCGCATCGGCGCGGCCTCCCGTTCGGAAGCCCGCCACGCCCACCAGCGCATCGAATCCAGCGCCGCCCCTGCGCATCGCATCGCAGCCCATGGGCCCCGTAGCCGCCCAGGCGCAAGCGCTGTTCGCCGATCAGACCGACAGCCAGCTAACGCAGGGGGCAGCCGCGGTCATCCACAACATTACCAACGCCCCCGTCAACCCAATGCCAACGTCGCCCAGCAACAGCCAATACAGCGTGGCCCAATACACCCCTTCAGCGCGGGATGCAGTCACAGGCGCCTATTCAGCGCCGAAACGGCAACAGCCGCAGCACACGCCTCCGCCTGCCGGCACTCAGCCGCTATCCAAACCGCCACCGCCCAAACCCTCCGAAACGCAGGCTTCGACAAGGAAGAGAGCCAAAGCCGCCGCCACTTCAACCGCCGCTGCCCCCACCGCCCCGCAGGTCAGCCAGAACCGAATTCCTACCCTTGGCCAGGCTTCGGAGCAGGGAAGCGGGAGCGCCCAGCAGCTTCAATCTCCACCACAGCAGACCCCGGTTCCATCGGATATTCAAGCGCCCACCCCGACGCCATCAACCGACACGGGCCTCTCCGACGAAGAGTTGCAACAGCGCAACCTGCCCCCACTACGCGGCCCCTGGGTCCGCAGCCAGCGCCAACTCAACCTCGTAAGCCCACGCGAGGAAGCCGAGATGCAACTCCACTCTATCGAGGCAGGCTACAGTCCCTGGATCGGCGGCACAGGCCTCGTCAACTACCGGTCTGGAAGTTTGGGCTACGACCATCTCGCAGCGCTCGAGGCTCCCTTTGAAACCTCCATGCTGCTCGGCTTGAGCACTCGCCTCACTATCGTTGCCAAGCCCGTTTTCCTCGACTCAGGACAAGCCGACGGCACCAGCGTCATCACAGTGCAAGAATCAACCCCTGCCGGCACCGCGCTTGTCAGCATCCCACAGCCAATCGGCACCCTGACCGACCCTGCAACGAAGATTCCCGCGCAGCAGAATGCCGCCGGGGTTGGCGGCGAAGTGCAACTCTCCTTCCCGCATCTTGCCCTCGCAGGTGGGTACACACCCGAGGGTCTGCTGGTATCCACATTCACAGGCCGCGCCTATTGGAAACCTGCCAACGGCCCTTTCACTTTCAACTTCAGCCGCGACCCGGTCCGCGATACGCAACTATCGTACGCCGGCCTGCGCGACCCAGCCAGCAACAGCCTCGGACAGATCTGGGGCGGCGTTGTCGCCAACCAGGGTCAGGTCCAGTTCTCCCACGGCAATGCGGAGTCGGGCTTCTATCTCGGCGCGAGCGGCCAATATCTCAGCGGACACGAGGTCCAGATCAACACCCGCATCGACGGCTCCGGCGGTGCCTACTGGCATCTGAAGACCATGCCCGAATACGGCGACCTCAGCGTTGGCGCGGCTTTCCTCGGCATGCACTACCAGCACAACGAAGAAGCCTTTACCCACGGCATGGGCGGCTATTTCAGCCCCCAGACCTACTTCCTGGCCAACGTGCCCTTCACCTGGGTCGGCCACTACGGCACTTACTGGCACTACAACATTCTCGGCAGCCTCGGCGTGCAGGCCTTCCAGCAAGACCTAACTCCGCTCTGGCCTCTGGCCGTCGACGAGCCGCTTGAAATTGCATTGAACAACCCCATGCTCCTCGCCAAAACCAGCGTCGGTCCTAACTACGATGTGCGCAGCCAGGTGTCGTATCAGTTCGGTCCTCACTGGTTCGCCGATGGATTCATCGGCGCCAACAACTCCCGCAATTATCCAGCGGTGAACGCCGGATTCTCCATTCACTACATGTTCAGCGCGCAGCCCTCAACGGCCACCGGCCCCACCGGCATCTTCCCCACTGATGGCGTGCGGCCTTTCACGGTGCCGTAAAACCTGGTATCGAGTTATCATTAGCTGTATGGGAACGGTGCGCATCTCGGAAGATGAAGCAGCCCGCGATTTTGCAGGCCTGATGGCCTATGTGAGAGCAGGGACCGAGGTTGTCATTGAAAGCGGTGCATGCACGGTTGCCGTGCTCCATTCGCCAGCGCCGCTACGCCGCACCATCGAAGAGTGCATGGCCTTATTGCCGGCCGACTCGGCCGCGACCATTGACGAGGACTTCGCCAGCGATGTTCGCGCAGCAGTTGCCGCCCATCCCGAGCCATTAAATCCTCCGGCATGGGATTAATTCCGTGGGATTGATACTCGACTCCAGCGTTCTTATTGCAGCGGAGCGCCAGGGTCGGAATGCTCGGCAGACGCTTGCCGATATCGCCGTTCATGCTGCGGGTGAAGATGTCGCCGTTTCAGTCATTACACTCGTCGAATTGGCACACGGTGTGGCCCGCGCAAACACACCAGCGCGGATGGCCACACGGCGGCAGTTTCTCAATGAACTCATTTCAGCTTTGCCAGTGCATCCAATTACGGTCTCCGTAGCTCTCAGGGCAGGACAGATCGACGGCGAGATTACTGCTCAGGGCATCCGACTGGCACTCTCGGACCTTCTCATTGGCGTCACCGCGCTGGAACTTGGATACAGGGTGGCGACCGTAAATGTACGACACTTCAACAGGGTTCCAGGGCTCGGAATCGTATCCCTCTAATCGGCCCGAAAACTCGCACCTCTGCGCTAACTGTGCAGGTGGATTGTCCGTGCGAGTAACGCCGCCCTAGCCCAATTCCTGCTCGACGCATATTTTCTTAGCGAGGCTCTGCATGCAGGTTCTGTTCCTTCCCATGTTTTTGGCCTGGTAAAGCGCGCGGTCGGCAACATCGATCAGAGCAGCCGGATTCGTACCCACTTCCGCTTCGCCCACGCCGATGCCAATCGTCACTGTCACGAATCCGCCAAACGGAGAAGCCTTATTTACAGCATGCAAACGATTGATCGCGGCGTGCAAGTGCTCCGCCATTTTCATCGCTCCCTTGGCGTCTGTGTCAGGCAAGAGCAGGGCAAACTCGTCTCCTCCATAACGCGCCAGCAGATCGTCAGGACGCCCAGCCTGCAGCAACAGCGCGCCGGCGACCGACACCAGGCATTCGTCGCCGTACGTGTGGCCGTGAAGATCGTTGATCCCTTTGAACAAATCTACGTCGATGATCAGAACGGCGATGGGTGTTCGCTTGCGAATAGCGCGTCGCCATGCCTCCCCGAAGGCCGCATCCAACCGGCGTCGATTGGCGATGCCGGTCAAAGGATCGAGCATTGAAAGCCGCTCCATCGCGACGTTGGCGTTCTCAAGCTCCTGCTCTCGCACCAGCAGAAGACGCTGCACGGTCAAGTAATTCAGCTGCACCACTCCCGCATGAAAGCACTGAATCACGAGCAGCAGGAGAATAGCCGACAGGCCAAGTATCGGATGCACGGTGGTCACCGAAGCCGCCAGCGCGAAGATTGCCGCCATCATGAGCAGAGGACAAATGCCCTCGATCAATAACCGGCCGGTGCGGGGCTCTTCGCGTGGTTCTTCCAGTGTCGCGGTGGTCGGCAAATGCAGAGCCTGCCAACCCGCGAAAACAAATGGAACGCTCCACAGCAGATCGAAAATGGTTCCGGCATGCAGGTTCCAGTGGCTTGAGGCGTAGTTCATCCCCAGATCGATCGGAAGGAACATCCACACGCTCTTGCCTACCAAATGGATGCGCCTCCGCTCTTCCAGAGTGGCCCATGTAGCCAGCCTTAGAACCGCCGAAAAGGCGAGCAGGGCGGTTTCCGTGATGTAGATGGCGGCCAATACCGTTGCCGCCGCCTTGGGCGTCCAAGACATGCGATAGAGCAGCACGTATGCAAGAACCGTCGCCAGCACTGTCTGTGCGCTATCCAGGTAGAAGACGTTTCGAATGGATTCGGTCCTGCGCGTGTTCGATAATGCCAGCAGCATCGGAAATGCCGCGATGACGTTAAAGAAATCGGATGCATCCGTCGCCAGATTGAGCGCCGACGAGGATTGACCTATCAACGCCTCGATCGCCTGCCCAGTCGCCCAGAGCGCCAGCGACGCGCTTAACAATCGCGACGGCAGCCGCTCCCGGATCGAAACCTTTTGCGCACGCCAAAGGCCACAGAGCGCGGCCAGCAAGGGTGCGGCTGCAGTGGCTAGCCGCGATATAGGGATCGGGTGCGGAAGAAGAAGCAATATCGCGTGCAACGGCAGAATCGCGAAAAGAGCATAGCCCAGAAGTGATTGTGTGGATGTGCTTCCCGTTCGGCGTTTCTCTGTTGCCGCGTCTACCATCGGAGCAGCACTCCCCAGCCACGCTGGTTCTACCGCCTGCGCCTAGAATTCCAGTAAAGGTCCGGAATCAGGGGCGGAGGCAATCACCGCCCTGGAGAGCCTTGTTCAATCGGATCATTTCTGTTGTCCCAGCTTGAATAAGCGGCTCTACAAGTTTACCTTTCTACTATCGGCCAGGTAACTCCCGCTTCTGTGCTAACTGTGCAGAGAACGATGATCCCTTCGTGCTATACCTTCCGCGCGCAGCCCATGCTAGCGTCATGCACAGGAGATCCATGTGAGCCTCATCAGCTTCCTGTCCAAGCAGTTCATCAGCGTCATTGAGTGGGACGAACCGCAAGACGGCATCCTCGCCTATCGCTACCCCATGCAGGACCTCGAGATTCAGAACGGCGGCCAGCTCACTGTGAACGAGTCGCAGGCAGCCGCCTTCGTCAACGAAGGCAAAATCGCCGACATCTTCGGCCCCGGCCTGCACACGCTCTCGACCCGCAATCTCCCCATCCTCACCAACCTGATGAACTGGAGCAAGGACTTCGAGTCGCCGTTCAAGTCCGAGGTCTACTTCTTCTCCATGCGTCAGCAGATCGACCAGAAGTGGGGTACCGCGACGCCCATCACCGTGCGCGACAAGGACTATGGAGCCATCCGCCTGCGCTGCTTTGGGATCTACAGCTACCGCATCGCCGACCCCAAGGTGTTCTTCAACCAGGTTAGTGGCACCAGGGAGTGTTATCAATCTGCCGACCTTGAAGGCCAGTTGCGCGACACCATCCTCGCCCGCATTACAGAGACTTTTGCCGCCAGCGGCCTGCCCTTCCTCGATCTGGCCGCCAATCAGAACACTCTTGCCGCAAAGATCGTCGAACAGGTGAAGCCAGCGTTCGCAGCGCTCGGCCTTGAGATAACCCAGCTTGCCGTGGAAAACATCTCCCTGCCCGACGAACTCGCCAAGATGCTCGACCAGAGTATTGGTATGAAGATGGTGGGCGACCTGGGGCGCTACACGCAGTTCGCCGCAGCGGAATCTCTGGACCTGGCCGCTGCCAATAGCGGCGGAGGTGGTGGCATGGGTAGCGGGATGGGTGCCGGGGCAGGAATGGGCATGGGGCTTGGCGCCGGTGCAGCCGTGGCGCAGGTCTTCGCGAACTCGTTCAAGGCTCCCAGCGCCGGGCCGGTTGCAACACCGGCCGTCGCCGAGACCGTTGCAGCCGCCGCAAAATTCTGCACGGATTGCGGGAAATCCATCACCGCCAGCGCCAAATTCTGCTCGGAGTGCGGAAAGCCGCAATGAACTGTCCCGCCTGCGGCGCTCCGATTACGCTCAAGCCGGATACGCAGGGCTTTAAATGCGATTATTGCCACGCCGTTTTCTATCCCGGCGAGGAAGACGACGGTGTGCAGGTTTCTTCCGATACGGGTGATTCCAACCAGGCCTGCCCGCTCTGCAAAATGCCGTTGGTCAAAGCAAGCATTACCTCAGTCCAGGTTCAATACTGTACTGAATGCCATGGCCTGCTCATGCACATGGGGGCTCTTTCAGACCTGATCGATGCCCTCCGCGCCAACCTGGACAAGCCTGCCGTCCAGACTCCTCCAGACCACGGCGACTTGAAGCGCAGCATTCAATGCCCCCAATGCCACCGCCGCATGGACACCCATTTCTACGCCGGCCCCGGCAACGTCATCGTCGACTCCTGCGGCGACTGCTATCTCATCTGGCTCGACCGCGGTGAGCTGATGCGCATCGTCCACGCTCCCGACGAAGGCGACAAATCGGAATCTGACTGGTAATCCCGCCCCCCCCAAGCCTTAGACCCCGCTTTTTCTCCCAGCAAGTCGAAGCTTCGGACTAGCAATTCAATTAAATGAATAAAACATCTTGCAATTATTAATAATGTTTATTATAGTTCTCCTTGTAGTTGAGAAACGAGAACGAGTAGTCCATGGATTCAGACCCCAAACCCGCTTCCGACTGGCAGGAACTGCTTCGCATCGCCCAGGGCGGCCCGCTGATTGTCGAGCGCGTCCGTATTCCGGACAAGCAGATTGCGGTCGAGGGCCAGTTCACCCTCCCGGAGCTTGCCCGGCTCACCCTTGAGGACCAGGTCTTCATCGTGGCGTTTCTCCGCTCCCACGGTTCCATCAAGGAGATGGAGCAGACCTTCGGAGTCAGCTACCCGACGATCAAAGCCCGGCTCAACCGCATCAGCGGCCAGTTGCAATTCATCGAAACCGACCCATCGCCCTCGCGCGCGGAGATCCTGGCCCGCCTCAAGGCAGGCGAAATCACTGCCGAGGAAGCGATAAGAGACCTGGAGGCCCTCAAATGACTCCCAACTTCGCCGTAGTTGGCGTCGAAACGCCCGACTTCCACATGCCGCGCCTCTGGGTGCCCGTTTTCCTGCTTTGGATTCCGGTCATCCTGCTGTCGCCGGTCATCTTTCTGATGCTGGTCGCCGCGGCCATCTTTATCCGCACCACCATCTGGCGCATCATCGCGATCTGCTGGGGAGTTCTCTCCGGCCTCACAGGGACTCACGTCCAGGTCAAAACCTGCGACGCGCGCATTCTGGTCCGGATTCTCTAGCGGCTGACCGGCCGAGAATGCCCGTGCCCCATTCTTGCGATTTTGTTCTGTCGCAAGCGTGGGAAACCTCAAACCTCAATCACCCTGTCTATCGGGAGAATTTATATGAACGAAAATCGCCGTCAAATTCTTGAAATGCTGGCCGCCGGCAAGATCAACGCGGCAGAAGCCGAGCGCCTGCTCTCCGCGCTTGAAGACGGGCCTGTCGCGGGCAACGGTGTCAGCGCTGAAAAGGCGCAGCCCAGAACGAAGAACAAGGCCAAGTATCTCCGCGTTCTGGTGGAATCCGCGGACCACGGAGGTCCCACCACGGTCAATGTGCGCGTGCCAATGCAGTTGCTCTACGCCGGCGTCCGGCTTGCGGCCCTTATTCCGCCGCAGGCGCACGCCCAGTTCGACCAGGCCCTGAGCAGCCACGGCGTGCCCCTGACCCTTTCGCAGATCAAGCCGGAGAACCTTGAGGAACTCATCGACCACCTCGAAGATTTGACGGTCGACGTCGACGCCCAGCAAGACAAAACCAAGGTCCGCGTCTTCTGCGAGTAAGCGTGAACGCTGTTCCCGGAGTTCGAATCACAACAAATCTGTCATCCTGAGCGGAGCGCTTTTCAGCGAAGTCGAAGGACCTGCTTTTTCCCTTCGGTCGTTAGGATAAAAGCCCCCAACTCTCAAACGAGCCAATTAGCCATCGCCTGGTCCAGACGCGCCTTCTGCGCGCGAAGCGAACCTGCGTCCAAAACATCCATTTTTCGACGCGCACACCACAACCACCCAACCAAAAGGAGGAAACAATGACAACCTTAGCAATGCGCAAGCCTCATGCGGATCGCGGAATCGAAGGCATGATGGCGACCTGGTACGCATCCAACACCGCTGAAATGATGAACCAATATGTCGAGCTCGCAGAGCGAATTGCAAAGCAGCTTCCGCAAGGCAGTTCCGTGCTCGAAGTAGCCCCAGGCCCCGGCTATTTCTGCATCGAGCTTGCCAAACGCGGCCGTTACGAAATCACCGGTCTCGACATCAGCCACACCATGGTCAAGATTGCTGCGAAGAAGGCTGCCGAAGCCGGCGTACGGGCGAGCTTCCAACAAGGCTCCGCGTCCAACATGCCTTTCCCCGCCGGCACGTTCGACTTTCTCCTCTGCCGCGCGGCATTCAAAAACTTCGGCAAGCCGGTTGAAGCGCTGCAGGAGATGTCGCGCGTGCTCAAGCCCGGCGGCCGCGGCCTCATCATCGATTTGAAGCGCAGTGCATCGCCGGAGGAGATCAGCCGCGGCATCGATGAAATGGGCCTGTCCTGGTTCAACAAGATCATGACCAAGCTGGCATTCAAGGGCATGTTGATCAAGAGCGCCTATACGAAGGAAGAATTTCAGGACATGTTGTGGGAGGCAAGCTTCACCGACTATGAAATCAAGGAAGAGTACATGGGCTTCGAAATCTGGATGACGAAGTGACCGGCCCAGCGAGCCGCAGCTCAGCCCTTGCGCTGCGGCTTGTGCATCGGCACCACCTGCACAGTGACGTCGCGTACCTCGGACAGAAACCGGTTGAGCACCGATCCGCGCAGCAGGATATCCCACCGCGACCGCACCGGCTGCCCAAACACCACGTGCGAAATATTCTCCTGCTGCGCAAACCGGATCAACGCGTCCGAGACATTCTTGTCCGTCAACGACACCACCTGCGCACCCAGGTCGCGTGCCATGCGCTGGTATTCTTCCAGCCGGTGGTAAGCCTCCGGATCGCCATGTCCCTTGTCGTCATCCGGCCGCGTCACATAGACCGCATACCAGTTGCTTGCCAGTCGTCCCGCTATGCGGGCACCGACACGCAGCAGCCGCTCCGTTCCGGGCCGCGTGCTCAGGCACACCATCACCTTTTCCGGAATCGGCGCCTGCTCGAGGCCCTGGATGCGTCTATATTCCGCCGCCCGATTACCCACCTGTTCCGCGGTGGTGCGCAGCGAGAGCTCGCGCAGCATATTCAGGTTGCCCTTGCGGAAGAAGTTGGCCAGCGACTGCTCCACCTTTTCCGGCGCATAAATCTTGCCTGCGCGCAGCCGCGTCCGCAGCTCATCCACGGTCACGTCTACATTGACCACTTCATCGGCGCGCTTCAAAAAGCTGTCGGGAACGGTCTCGCGAATCACCGTATTGGCCGAACGATTGACGGCGTCGTTCAGCGTTTCAAGGTGCTGAATATTCACCGCCGTCATCACGTTGACGCCGGCATCCAGCAATTCGAGAACATCTTCGTATCTCTTGCGATTCCTGCTCCCTGGCACGTTGGTGTGCGCCAGCTCATCCACCACAACAGTGTCTGGATGCCGCGCCAGAATGGCATCCACATCCATCTCTTTCAAGTTCACGCCGCGGTAGGGAATTACGCGCTGCGGAATAATCTCAAGGTCGCGAATGCGCGCCTCAGTGTCCGCGCGCCCGTGCGTTTCCACCAGGCCGATCACCACGTCCACATTCTGCTGGTGCTTCATCAGGTGGGCGTCGTTGAGCATGTGGTAGGTCTTGCCCACACCCGGCGCAGCACCGATGTAGATGCGCAGCTTGGCGGGCTCGGTTTGCTTTTCGAGGACGATCTCAGCCATCGCTCAGCCCACCTCCACAGGACGGCGGGTCGCTTCCACCGCCGCCACAGGAAGGGCAAAGCGAAACGTCGTTCCATGGCCCAGTCGGCTCTCCACGGCAATCTGTCCGCCCAACTGCTCCACCAGCCTCCGCACCAGCGCCAGGCCCAGCCCCGAGCCCGCATCCGACATTGGATTGAAGCGATCGAAAATGGTGCTCAGCCGCTCCGCCTCAATGCCGCGGCCCGTATCGCGCACCGTGAACTGGACAAACTCTTTGATCTCTTCGGCAGCCAGCAGGACCTCTCCCTCTTCCGGCGTATAGCGCAGCGCATTGGCCAGCAGGTTGTCCAGAATCGTGCGCAACGCCCGGCGATCCGCCTTCACTCTGGAAAGGTCGGCATAGGCGCGCACGTCAACCCGGATGCGCTTCCGCGCAGCGTCCTCGCAATAGCGGTCGCGGGCGTTGGTCAGCGCCTCAAGCGGGCGCACCGGTTCCAGTCTCAGTTCGCGCTTGCCCGCGTCCAGTTCCGCCACTTCGATCAGGTCGCCCATCAACTCGTCCAGCTTCTCCGATTCACTGCTGGCCGCGGCCACAAGCTCCGTCTGCAGCGGCTCCAGCTCCCCGCCAAAGCCCTGGCTCAGCGCATAGAGCCCACGCCGCAAACGCAACAGCGGATCGCGCAGCTTGCGGCTCGCCACATTGAGGAATCGCGTCTTGAAACGGTCCGTGTCCTGCAGGCTGGTCACGTCTTCGAGCGTGGTCACCGTTCCCAGCAAGCGCCCTTCCGAGTCGCGCATGGGCGTAGTGCGCAACCGATAGCTGCGTTCCTGTTTGCCGATGCGCATCGGCAGCATCGACGCTTCATCCTCCGCGGCCACTGCCTTCTGCATCGAAACCGCATCGCGAATCGCGCTCAGAATCTTGTCGCCGCCCGGCGTATTGGCCAGCGCCATGCGATCGGAAGCCGCTGTACCCAGCAACTCCGATGCGGCCTGGTTCACTTTGAGGATATGTCCCTTGCCGTCGGTCACGATGATCGGCTCGAAGATCGATTGCAGAACCGCGTCGGAAAGCTGAAACTCCATCTGCCTGCGTCCAGCCTCGGAGTCGTGCAGATCGCGGAGCCGCACCGCCAGCCGGTTCAACTCCGCCGCAATCACGCCGAAGTCGTCACGGCTTTTCCATGGAGTGCGATGGTCCAGGTTGCCCTGTGCAATCTTGTGCGCATCCCGAGCCAGCCTGCGGATTGGGGCCAATACAAAATAAGCCGTTCCCAGCGCCACCAGCAGTGCCGCAACTCCAAACGCCGACGCCAATCCCAGCTGTCCAGCCGCCTGCAGCGCATGGCGCGTCGCCAGCAGCAGCCCCAGGGCAAGCGCCGCAAGCAGGACACAACCGAGAATCAGTCGCTGGGCAAGGTTAAGCATGGCCCGGCCTCCGCGCCGGAACTGGGATGTATTGAATCTATCAAGAGTAGCCGGGGCCAGCGGTCAATGAAAAGGCCCAGGGCCGAGTGCATCTGTACTTACCCTAGTCGAATCAGCTCCAGGCAGCAACCGAGGTCTGTTTGATCTTCCCGAGCAAACTCAACTCAAACGCTGGCTGCCCCATGTCTCGGCGTTGAGGCTTGGGCAAGCATGGCCGGACCACGCAACAAGGGAGCACACTCGGTGCGTATTTCTACGCCAGGCCGTTCGTACCCCCATCTTTTTTGAAGTCGACATTGCTCAGCGGCTTGAATTTTCATCTATTCATATGCTACTGTCGGTAGCACTACCGAATGTAGCACTTATTTCGGAGCGCTCGGGACGACCCAATGAGGACACATATGCTGAATCGGTTTCTTTTTGTAGGTTTCTTCATCGCGATGTCTTCAATTGGTGGCATTGCTTCGCCGATACAGAGCAAGCTCCTTCCATTGATTCCGCCGGAAGCGCAGATCGTGGCGGGTATTGAAGACCCGCACAATCCGGACACGCGCGGGCACATGCTGCTGGTGACGGTGAACAACACTTTTGACTTCGACGATTGCCAGTCGCTCACCGGTGTGGACATCCACAGAGGGATCGATGAAACGATCTGGGTTGCGGCATCGTCGCCGCATGGCGAATTGAACGAGCATTTGCTTCTGGTCGCGGGACGCCACGACCGCGAGCATATCTTTCAGGCGGCGGAGCGGAACGGCATGGCGACCGGTTTCTATCGCGGTTTGGAGGTGCTTCTCGTGAAGCCCTTCGCCCGCGAACAGGGACAAATGCACGACATACGCTGGATGGCGATTCTGGATGGTCAGGCGGTAGTCTTTGGCACCCCATGGCTGGTTAAGAAAGCGCTGGACCGCCATCTCAACCATGTGCCGGCCGATCCGCTGGTAGCCGAGAGGCTCGGGCGCCTTCATCCACTGGTAAACTCCTGGGACGTGCTTGTTATGCCTCATGAGATTTCTTCGAACCGTGCGGCGCTCGGGCAATCTCCCGCCCCGTGGATTGACTTGCTGGGAAGGGAGCTGGTGGAGGCCGCCGACGAGCTGACATTAGGGGTTCGGTTTGGCTCTACGGCGCGCGTCGATTTCGTGGTTCGGACAGCCGACAGTTCCGGCACATCCAGCGCAGGGGACGGGGCGGGGCAGTGGCAGATTTTCCAGCCAACCTCATCCCAGAGGATGCGCACTCGCGTTGAGAACCTCTCCATCGATCGAAATCTTATTCGGGGGTCGATCGTGCTGTCTGGAAGAGAATTGAACGCGTGTTTCAAATCTCTCTCTTGCGACCGGCCAGTTGGGAGAATCCAGCCCGGCAAATGAGACACCGGAGGGGCGGGGTTCAATCCCGGACAGAGGTCTGCCGGCTAGCACCCTATTGAAACCAAATCCGGGCTAGAATTGCAGTCAACTATGGTGCTCCGAAGCCTACCGGAAGAAACGTGGGCCGGAACTATGTCGAAGATCGGCCTCCATCCTCCATGGTTCTCCTCCTCCCCAAAATGCCCTCAAAGGTTAAGCCGAAACGGAAACGGGCCAATTTATCTCAAGCCCTCGCTCCTCACCCGAAAGTTGTAGACAGGGGCGGACTTTAGTACTTTGGAATCATACAGTTACCATCTATCCTAAAGGCGTAATGGAACTTCTTGGGCGAAGAATATGCAACAAGTTGCACATTTGCCCACAATTCCTCGCGTAACGTGCTGATAAGAATAGAGAAAGTTTGGCGGTCAAGCTGCATTACAGGAGGGCAAGACAGGTTGTCGTATGCGGAAGGTCGATTCCGGTCTTCAGGCGTGACTTAGTCCCTTTGTTGGTATTTTCTGGAGGTTGTATGAAGCGTTTTGCACTTCTCTCGGTTGCTGCTCTGGTGTTCGGCCTGGTTGGCGCGACCCCGTCTAACGCAAACTCATTGATCGTCAACGGATACTTCAATAGCTTCACTGGCGCAAGTGCTCCTGGCGCTGGCGGTTGGGGTCTCTACTCCAATGGTCAGGTAACAGGATGGACGACCACCAATTCAGCCGGGCTCATTGAGATTGACTCCGCCCCGCCGATTGGCCCTGGTACAAATCCATTCGGCACATACAGCTTGGAAGTGAACGCGAATGTCCCTGAGACCGTGTCGCAGACCATCAGCGGACTGACCATCGGGCAAACGTACCTCCTTTCGTGGGCTTATGGAGATCGCCCCGGTTCCGGCGCAGAGTCGATGAATGTGCTGCTCAACGGCGCCATCGTAGCGACTGACACCGATCCTGGAGGCAACTCCGCGCTCCAGTGGTATGAGAACTACTACAGTTTCACCGCCACCGGTACAACGGAAACTTTGAGCTTTGCCGGGTTGCCTGACACCGGCCAACCGTCGTATGGCAATGAAATCGATGGGGTCTCCCTCGTCGCCACTCCCGAGCCTTCGACCTGGCTGCTCTTGCTCTCAGGTCTCGGTTTCCTTGGCTTCGCAGTTCTACGCCAGCGGCGCGTTCTGTCTTTTTCAAACGCCCTCTAACACAGACGCACGGCAGTACGTTAAACAGATGCGGCGGTTGCCAGGTCTCACCATTGGGACCCGGTAGCCGCCGCAAGCTCGTGACAGCGTAAAACTCCTCCAGCATCAATTAACTCATTCCCTCTTCTATGGAACCTGGCAGACCGTGAGAGCCTGATTGTGCCATCGGCAGGTTAGCCCTGGCGGTTGCGGATACGGCACAAGCACCCAGTCCACGCCAAACTGTGCCTTCAACCGCTCAAAATCCGCAAGTCCAAAGCGCGGCCAACCCGCCTGCGCCACCTGTTGCTCATGCCAGACAGGCGCGAGGCTGGGCACTTGCATCACCACTGCGGTGTCTTTGATTCCATCGGCAAGCTGGCTCCGCTCCGCAAGCGCGCGGAAGCTGTGAAAGCCCTCGCCCGGCGACGCCAGATAGCGAGGGTCCAGGGCAAAATAGGCGTCTGTCGGCGTGTTCTGTCGAATCCAGTCAAACGCTTGCATCCATGGATTGGCAGTGGCGTTCAAAGGCAGTTCAAGGTGGGCTCCGTTGTCGATCAGTTCCCACTCGACCAGGAACATGCTGCCGTTGATTATCAGCAAATACAGCGCCCAGCGCCAGACGCTTTTCTTCAGTACAAACCGGCCCAGCAACCCGCCCGCTGTAAGAGCCATGAACAGATAAACCAATTGCAGGTATCGCATCGGTTGCAGCGGGGTAAGCCGCACCAGCGACTCTGGCGCCAGTAGAGCCATGGCCACAACCTGCTGAAAAACGCCATAAGCAAAGACCGCCAGCGCAAAACGGCTGAGCCTGGACCGGGCTGGATCGTGCGCTACGCAGCCGTGCTTCCCAGCCACGCGCCAAAGCAGCCAGAATAAAAACAGCGGCGCCAGCGCGCCAAGCCATTCATACCAGGTCCAGCGGTAAATGGAGTAGTAGGTGCGGGATGCCAGCGCCTCACGCCAGCTGGGACTGTCCGGAGCGAAAATCCATCCCAGCGGAGCAACCGCAGCCACCGACCTCTGTGTAACCCGCAACCGGAACGGTGCCGGCTCAAGCAAAGCCAGAGCCAGAAATCCGCAAAACGACATACCCAGCGCCGCCATGATGGGATGCAAAAGGAACGCCACAATCAGCAGCGGCACAGCCTGCCAGCGCCCGCCCTCCAGAATTCGCGCGGCGGCAATCAGGATCAGCGCCGTTGCCAGGTTGCGTGGATGGAGATGCTGGTCGGCAATATTCAGCGCCGTCCCCGCCACCGGCAGCGTAAACATCGCCGCCACCATGGCCACGGCTGCCCATTGCTCCCACGCCTGCGTAAATACCTGCGTAGCTATCCTGCGGCATGCCCACAGAATCAGGAAAAGCGCCACAAACTGCCACAAGAGTTCTGCCCAGGCCACCGGAATGCCCGTCCAGCGAACAAAATGGGCCATCGCGCCGTCGAATACAGAGGCTTGCATCTGAAGCCTGAAAAAGTCCGCGTCGTGAGGAAAAAGTGCAGGATTGAGTTCCGCTTTGACGGCAGTGAGATAAACGCCATCGTCTTCAAAGCCGGGATGGTAGCCCATCACAAGAAATCCAAGTCCGGTGAACAGCAAAAGAGGCAATGCTTCCTGAATTAACCGTTTACGCCACAAATAGAAAATCCTCGCACGCCGCAGTCCTGGCTGTTCCCAGGGGGAACTTTGCATTCCATGATAACTTTCCAGGCCAGCGGCATAATCAGCGAAATTTTTGAAAGCAAAGCGGCTCCGTTCCGCTGATTCCCCTTGCGGAGTTGTTCTCATGCAATTTCGATGCTGCAACCTGTGACCGCAGAACGAAAGAAATCGTCAAAACATTGGGGGGACGCGGACTATTTACTCCATATACACTAAGAAAGCATGCCGTCAACCGTGATTGGATTAACAGCCTTGCCGGTCAACGCCGCGGTGGATTCCGAGCCGCCGTTGCAAACTCTCTCTGACCGCTCGCTGGAAAAGCTGGCGCTTGTCATTCCCACGCTCAGTGAGGAGGGAAACATCGGCGGGCTGCTCCAACACGTTCGTACCGTGTTGGATCCCCTCCATGTCCCGTACGAGATCCTGGTTGTCGACGACGATAGCCCCGATGGGACCGCAGCCGTGGTTTCCGCCATCGCGAAGGAGGATCCCCGCGTGCGCCTGCTGGTCCGCAAAGGCGAGCGAGGTTTGTCCGGAGCAATTCTCTATGGCTGGCAACACACAGATGCCACAGTGCTTGGGGTCATGGACGCGGATCTCCAGCATCCACCTGAACTGCTGCCGCAACTTCTCTCCGCAATTCAGAATGGCGGCGACCTGGTTATCGGCAGCCGTTACACACCAGGTGGCGAGGTGGGTGAGTGGAACCCGGTGAGAAAGCTGTTGTCCACCGCTGCCGTGTGGGTTACATGGCCGCTGCAAAAGCGCCGTCTCCGCGCCAAGGACCCCATGAGCGGATTCTTTATGGTCCGCCGCCAGTGTCTCCCGCAAGGGGAATTTCAGAAGTCCGGCTTCAAGCTGTTGTTGGAGATACTGGTCCGCGGCAGAATCGAATCGGTCAAGGAAGTCCCATTTGCATTCGGTCTCCGCTATCGCGGCGCAAGCAAGGCCAACTTCAAGGTGGCTTGGGACTATGGCTTGCTATTAGCCAGACTCTACGTCGGCAAACTAGGCTTCGGGACCACTCACTGATTCCACAAATCCCAGGCCATCGGGCTTACACAGCTCCGTGCCCCGTTCTTGCGATTTTGTTCTATCGCAAGGGCGGGAGACCTCGAACCTGAAATGGCGAATTGTCTAGAGACACAGGCCTGTTCCTACATCGCCGGCAATAGCAACCGCAGCAGCAAGAACCCACCCACGCCCGCAAAAAACACCAGCGCCATGCGTATTCCCGGCTCGCGATTCACCTCCGGCACCAGGTCGGTAGCCGCCACATAGAGCGCCACACCCGCCGAAATCGGCAATCCGTAAGGTAGCCAACTCGGCACCAACTCAATCACCAGCACGCCGGCCAGAGTAGCCGCTGCCAGGGCCACCGCTGAATAAAACGCCATCGCCCGGCTGCGTCCGCTGGCCAGCATCACCGACGCCATCGTGAACCCCTCCGGCGCCTTGTGCAGCAGAATCGCCAGAAAAATCAGCACACCCAGCCCGGTTGAGACCACAAAGCCCGAGCCAATGGCAACGCCGTCAAACAGCGCGTGCACGCTCAATCCCGCCATCACGGAATTGCTTGTATGCCGGGAAACAAATTCGCCGTGATGCGTCTCTTCGCCAAAGTGAAAATGCGCGTTGATGGTGTGTTCCAGCAGGTGCACAACGCAGTACCCGGCCATGATCAGGATCGGCCCCAGCCGCGGGCTCAACTTCAGGCTCTCCGGCGCCATCTCAATGACCGCGGTCGCCATCAGAAAGCCGGCGCCCAAAGCCACAAAGTAGCGTAGGTAGCGCTCCACGCCCTTTGCCCGCACCAGCACCAGCCCACCAGCCACATCGGCCAGCGCGGCAATGGTGCCCAGAAGCAGTGAAAGTCTTAGCAAATATTCCTCTTAACCCGCTATGAACGTACAACTGTTGAAGGGTACGGGCTTCAGCCCGTACATAAACCTGCGTACAACTGTTGAAGGGTACGGGCTTCAGCCCGTACATTGGCTCACCAAGAAATGCCGGGCTTCAGCCCCCGAGGGAATTGGGTCCTCGCACAAGCAGACCTATCGAGCCCAGCCCTAACCGCTATGCCGGATGTGCATCACATCCCCATCCTGCACTACATATTCCTTGCCTTCCAGCCGCAGCGTTCCCCGCCCCCGCGCTGCTGCTTCAGACCCAGCATCCAGCAGCGCATCCCAGCGAATAGTCTCCGCGCGAATGAAATGGTGCTCCAAATCCGAGTGGATCGCCCCCGCCCCCTGCGGCGCTTTCGAACCCAGCGGAATCGTCCATGCCCGGCACTCGTCATCGCCTGCGGTGAAGAAGCTGATCAGTCCCAGCAGCTCGTAGCTCTTGCGAATCAGCCGCACCAGCCCACTCTCGCGCAGCCCATAGCTGCCCAGAAACTCCGCCGCTTCCTCGTCGTCCATCTCCGCCAGTTCGGCCTCTACCTTGCCGCAGATCGCCGTCGCTCCGGCGTTGGGCCTGCTAGACACTTCATTCAATTTAAAAGCGCCAACGGCGCCCTCAAGGTCGTCGCCCAGCGTAGTGCTCTCGCCAATGTTGACCACGTAGAGGATGGGTTTTTGCGACAGAAACATGAAGCCCTTGATCAGCTTCTTCTCCTCGTTGGTCATCTCCAGTTCGCGCAGCGGCTGCTCTTTTTCAAGCGCCTCTTTTGACCGCAGCAGCAGCGCCTGCTCGCGTTCCAGGTCGCTGGTGCGGCCCTTCTTGAGGTCCTTCTCCAAACGCTCCAGCCGCTTCTCCACCTGGGTCAGGTCGCTGATCATCAGATCGAATTCAACGTTCTTGATGTCCCGAATCGGATCGATCGGACCAACGTGCGGAATGGCGTCGTTGTCGAAGGCGCGCAGCACGTGAATCAGCGCATCCACATTACGCAGGCTGGTCAGGAACGCCGTCTCTTTCAGCGCTTCCTGACCGATGGCCGCAACGTCCACATACTCAACCGTCGCGTAGGTGGTCTTCTTCGGCGAATAGAGTGCCGACAACTTGTCCAGCCGTTCATCCGGCACGCGCGCCACGCCGATATGTGCTTCTCTGGAAAAGCTCTTCTCTTCGAGCCGCGCCTTGGTCAGAATCTTGAATAACGAAGTCTTGCCCACCTGCGGCAGGCCAATAATGCCAGTTTTCATTTGCTTCCCATTCGAGCCCCGCACGCTGCAATGCGCGCTTCAGAGCCTCTTCGATGATACAAGACCAGGGACCGCGGACTAAGGGACTAAGGGACAAGGAAACAAAGCTTGAGCTCAGCGTCCATATCAAAAACAGATCTGTCATCCTGAGCGAAGCGTACTTCAGCGGAGTCGAAGGACCTGCTTATAGAGCGCTTCATCGCTTGGTGCTCCGCTTTGGAGAAACAAGAGTCACCAAGTCCCTAAACTCGAACGCTCTCCGCGCGCGCCACCAGCACCACCGTCGCCAACCCACACAACAAGATGACCAGCTCCACATGCTCGCTGCGATTGTGAAGCTTGTCGAAGTCAATCGTCAGTGGATTGGTTGAGTCCATGGTGTTAATTGCGCCGCCGGCCGCAACCCGATCACGCTCCATGGCAGGGATGATGGAGAACTGCGAGTAAACCGTGAAGGCCAGCATCAGCACCACAAGAATCATGGGCGCCAGTACGCTGCGCGGCTTGTAGATGCCCCACGCCGGAGCCAGTGCCAGCAGCGCCAGCGCCACCATTGCCGATACCAGTCCCATCCCATGCAGAATGCGCAGCAACTCGCCCACAATCGAGCCGGCCGTATGCGTGTCCGCCCGCAGTGTGCCAAAGGTGATTGCAGCCACAACGGGGAAGAAGATCTCCGCGCCCAGCCACACAACGAGCGAGAGGTAGAGCAGCGTGCGAAGAACAGTCTTCATAGATTCAGTTCTCAGTTGTCAGTTTTTAGTGGCCCGCGGCTGGATAAGAAGCTTTGCGCCCAGCAGGAATGTTAACAGCTCAAAGCAGATTCAGAGTAGCGCATTCAGCCCCATTGGTGCCGAAGCGCTACTCTGAAAACTGACAACTGACCACTGAAAACTATTTCCTGTTCAACGCCCTCTTCAGAACCGTCTCCAATGCGGCCTTTACCTTGGCATACTCATCGTCTGAAACGGTCCCGTGAATCTTTTCGCTCTCCAGCGTGAACATCTCTTCCTTGATCACGTTCAGCAATTGGCTATGCTTTGCCGCCGGCGTGCCGAAAGAAGGATAGGCCACCGCGCCACCCTCCGGGACTCCGCTCACGCCCGCCGCTCCCGCGGGTTTACGCAGCAGGAAAGCTGCTCCAGCCGCCAATACCAATGCGATCCCGCCCAGTATCCACCACTTGTACTTCGTCAGCGGATCAGGCGTTCCAATCGGCTGGCCGATGCCGCCTCCCGGCTGTCCACCCGCGGCGGGCGCGCTTCCGTCTGAAGTCCCAGTTGAACCATCCTGAGCGCCCATGCCCGCCGGCTGTTGTGCACCCGGCGTTCCCTGCTGCTCGCGCGGAATGGAGCCGGTGCCCGCGATGGTGAAGTCGACAGACTTGTTCGGCGTTGCGTTCTTCAGCACGAATGTTTGCACGTTGGGGTCTTCGGGCACGCTCTTGAAGGCGTCGCCCGACGTCGCCTGAAAAGTCATGCTCTTGGGCAACAGCACGGCCAGGTTATCCGCCGGCAGACTTACCTGCGCATGAAAGGCAAATTTCCCGCTATAAGGCACGTGATAAGCGAGCTGGAAGAGCGTGTCCTTTTCGCCGTCATCGGGCTGAATAGGGAAGTTGAATGCGTAATGCCCCTTGGGCCCATCGGGGTCGAGCTTGATGCTGGTGGGCAGGCCGTTGGGCCGTTGTCCGCCCACGCCGTCGACGACTGCCTCGGCCGGCAGTACAACCTGAAACGACTTCGCGCTCCACTGCGTTGTGGGAGGCGTGCTCGTGTTGTGGACAAAGAAGCGCTCGGTTATTTTCAACTGGCCATTTTCGGTCTCGAGTTCCAAAACGTCGGCTTCGATGAATACGCCTTGCACCTTCGGAGCCACATCGTAAACAGTGATGTCGGCTGGCGTTGCACCCTGCGGAGCGGCAATAAAGTATCCCGCACCCTGGTGCGTTACGCGAACCAGGTAGGGGCTGCTGCCCGGCTCGACCAGCGAATAGTGACCCTTGGCGTCGGTAGTGGCGTGGGCCACTTCGCCCATGCCGGCCTGCACGTCCACCAGTACCACCTGGTCGCCCACGGCGGGCTTGCCGGTGGTCTTGTTGGTCACTGTGCCGGTGACTGTGGCTGCATGTGCGAGCGTGCCCGTAAGCAGCAAGCTAAAAGCAAAAGTGCGGATTAAAGTCTGTGTCGATTTCATAATTGTGAGGGAATCCTTCTTCTCTTGAAGCACCGCGTTCGTTCGAGCCCATGCCCAATCAACTGCCTCCGACTGAAGCTGGTGGGCCTAAGTTGAAGGGTACGGGCTTCAGCCCGTACATCAAAACCAATAGGGGTGTGGGCTTTAGCCCCTGAGGGAATTCGTTGCGCGGCAATTAGCATTCCCTCAGCAGCTAAAGCCCCCGTACCCTTCGTTCGCAGGAATTTCACCAATCGATATCGCTCAAGCCTGCTGCAAATACTCAATCTCCGCCAGCAGCGTTGCCGCTTCATTCTCAAGCTGCGCCCGCTGCGTCTGAAAATCCTCATCCGGATACTTTCCGGCCTTGTACTCGAAGTTCAAATCGCGCAGGTTCTCATAAAGCTGTTCCTTGCGCTCCAAAAGAAAATCGAGGCGGGTCTTTTCGCGTTGGCTGGCAAATACATTCTCCGGCCAGAAGGTGTAGACAAGCAGCGCCAGCGTTAAGAACAAGCCGGCCAATTCACCTTGCAAAGTACTCATCGCTCAAAACCCTCCGTCGTCGCCGGTTTCGCGGCGAATCTTTTCCCGGCGCTCGCGTTCTGCGGGATCCATTGTTGCAGTGTCCGCCACGATTGCCTGCGTCCTGCCCACCGACCAACGCCGTACCAGCAGTACGGTGCCCAATGTTGCCGCTGCGAATACAGCAAACGGCGCAATCCACGCCACCAGGTCGAAACCATGCGCAGTGGGCGCGGCAAGCACAATCGCTCCATACTTACCAACAAAGGAATCGAGAATGTCCTTGTCGCTCTGGCCGTTTTCAATGCCCGCCCGCAGCTCATTCAATTCGCCCGTCGAGTTGGGGCAGCCCACATGGTTGCACTCGCCCAGAATCTCCGCGCATCCACACGTGCACATCAGCCGGTGATTCAGGTTGTTGAAACGCGAACTGGCATCCGTCGCGCCCAGCGAGAAGCACACCGCAATCGCCAGCAACGCAGCCTGAGCCGTCTTCATCCAAAAACTAAATCGTGTTGAGTTCTTCACAGCTGGCCGCCCTTCAAGAGCGGCTCTGTCGGTGCGGTTCGAGCGGGCACGCGCAGCATAGCAGTCGACGGACTCAGGCTTGGAACCAGTGCGATCAATGTGCCGAACACCAGCACTACGAGGCCGGCCCAGATCCATCCGACCAGCGGATTCAGAAATGCCTTGATAATCGGCTGCCCTGTATCGGGATTCGTCCCTTCATACACCACGTACAAATCCCAGCTCGGAACCGAGTGAATCGCCACCATCGTTTGCGGCTGCCCGGTGATCAGGTAGACACGCTTTTCCGGAGCCATCTGGAACTGCTTCTTGCCGCCCTTGTAAACATCCAGCAGCGCATACTCCGAGTTGTAATTCAGATTCGAATCCTGCGTGAATCCCACGCACTCCAGCGTGTAAGGCCCAATCGATATCTTGTCGTGCAGCGCCAATTCGCTTTCCACGTTCCGATTGAAAGCCGATCCGGCCAGCCCGATCACCACAATCACCACGCCGATATGAATGATGTATCCGCCATAGCGTCGTGTATTGCGCCGCGTAAGCAGCCACGTGGCCGTAAACAGGTTGCGCCCGGTCTGCTTTGAAATAACGCCCGCGCCGCGAAGAAACTCGCTCAGGATCGCCGTCATCACTGCCGCCGAAGTGGCGAACGCCACCAAAGCATAGAACCCGCCCGTATCGAATGCGCCGTCTTTCCACGGCCGCACGCCAACCGCGAAGCAGACAATTACCATGACCCAGAACGCAATCACCGGCAACACAAAATTCCGCCGTATGCTCTTGAACGATGCAGCCCTCCACGGCAGCAGTGGTCCAACCCCCGTCAACAACAGCAGGAAGATGCCGATCGGAATCGCCACACGGTTATAGAACGGCGCGCCCACGGTAACCTTGTTTCCGACCACATATTCACTGATCACCGGGAACAGCGTGCCCCACAGAATCACAAAGCAGGCTGTCAGCAGCACCAGGTTGTTGAACAGGAAGCTTGACTCGCGGCTCACCAGCGATTCGATATGGTGCTCGCTCTGCAAATGGCTGCGCTGCAAAACATAAGTGAAGATGCAAACCGCCAGCACAATCCCCATGAACACCACGAACCAAGTGCCAATCGACGATTGCGCAAATGCGTGTACCGAACTAACCAGGCCGGCGCGCGTTAACAGCGTGCCCAGCAGCGTCAGCAGGAAAGTGGAGAAGATGAGCCACACATTCCAACTCTTCATCATCCCTTTCTTCTCCTGCATCATCACCGAGTGGAGAAACGCCGTCCCCGTCAGCCATGGCATGAAGCTCGCGTTCTCCACCGGGTCCCAGCCCCAGTAGCCACCCCAGCCCAGCACCGCGTAAGCCCAGTGCATGCCCAGAAAAATCCCCGCCGTCAAAAACAGCCAGGTCACCATCGTCCAAACCCGCGTGACCTTGATCCACTTCTCACCGGGGTAGCGCATCATCAGCGCGCCCAGCGCAAAGCAGAAGGGAACCGAGAAGCCCACATAGCCCAGGTAAAGCATCGGGGGATGGATCACCATCTCGGGATATTGCAACAGCGGATTCAGCCCGTTGCCGTCGTCCGGAATCACTCCCTGGTAGAGCGCGAAAGGTGGCGCCGCAAAGCACAAAATCGACAGGAAGAACACCTGAATCGCGGCCAGAATCGTGCCCGCGTAGGCGTACAGTTTAACGTCCATCTTGTGGGTCAGCCGCAGAACGAAGCCGTATATTCCCAGCAGCCACGCCCAAAGCAGCAATGAGCCTTCCTGCCCGCTCCACAGCGCGGAGAACTTGTACGCGCCCGGCAGAGCCCGATTCGAATGCTCCATGATGTAAGTGATTGAAAAATCGTTGGTGAAGACGGACCAGATGAGCGCAAACGCGGCCGCCGTTACGGCGATAAATACGGCGATTCCAGCCCGCCGTGCCGTGTCCGCCAACCGTTCCGGGGAAATCGCCGCCGGCTGCCCGGTTGCAATCAGCCGCAAGGCCAACGCCCCCGCCAGAAGGTTGTAGGCGGCAAGCGCCAAAGCGATGAGAAGTGCAAAACTACCAAAGGCTGCCATGAATTATGACTCCATCATGATTCTCGCATGCAGGGGGAAGCGGGAAGCTCAAGCCTGCGAAGCTATTCTCATGCCATGATAGGCCTTCGGCATGTGATCTGGCTCACACCATGGGTGGAGACCTGGAGGCTTTGCAGACTCCTCCAGGGACGCTTGACCGGACGCCCTCCTTCCACCGCCGCCCGCGACCTCAAGTACCTCTAAGTTGATTTGAACCAGTCCTGACACTGGGATGCGCCCCACCTGCAAATCGGAACGCTTTGCTACACTTGCCTGTCACCAACTCTTCAATCCGGAGCTACTCGGCATGAGCAAGTCGCGGCGGGATGGCCTGTATTTATTGGCAATGGGAATTGTCGTGTTTGTCTTGTTCGGATTCATGTTCAGGTTCGTCGCCAAGGACGCGATGGCGGACTTCAAATTGGTCTATTACGGCACTAATTGCCTGCAACATCACTGCGATCCTTACCGGGAGAGTGAGTTACGGAGTTTCTATAGGACTGAGTCCGTAGAGTCTCTAGCGGGCGGTTCGCAGTACCTCAAGTCTGAGACCCTGTATGTGAACTTGCCGCCCTTGTCGCTCGTCATGGCTCCGCTCGCAATGTTACCGGAAGGGACTGCTGCTGCACTATGGATGGTCGCGACTGCGGCAATCCTTATTCTGGCTGCCGTTCTGATGTGGGATCTTGCAGCCGGCAACGCGCCCCGGGTCGCGGGAGGGCTGATTGGCCTGTTGCTCGCCAACGCTGCAGTTGTGCTGGGAAATGGCAATGCGGCCGGTATCGTCATAGGGCTTTGCACGATCGCCGCCTGGTGCTTCCTCAGGAAGCGCTTTGTGTTGGCCGGCATCGTGTGCCTCGCGGTGAGCCTTGCGATGAAGCCGCACGACGTAGGTCTGGTCTGGCTTTATTTCCTGCTCGCAGGGGTCGCGTATCGCAAATGGGCGTTGCAGTCCCTGGCGGCAGCCGGACTGCTGTGTCTGGCGGCCGTCCTGTTTGTGGGGCATACCGCTCCGAACTGGATTCCGGAGGTGCGCGCCAATCTCGCGGAGGTCTTCGTGCCGGGCGGAAACAACGACCCGGGACTCCTGGGAGCAACGAGCAAAAGCAGAGCTCCGGAGGTGATGACGGATTTGCAAGCGGTTATCAGCGTGTTTCGCGATATTCCAGTGTTCTACAACACGGTCACGTACTTTGTCTGCGGAGTGCTTCTGCTCGGGTGGCTCTTTGTGACGCTGAGGTCGGATCAATCGCCGGAGTTGACCTGGCTGGCATTGGCCGTGATTGCGCCGCTCACGATGCTCGTGTCCTACCACCGGGCCTACGACGCCAAAATCCTGCTGCTCACCATTCCCGCATGCGCAATGCTCTGGACTCAGGGCGGCGCAACAGCGAAAGTCGCGCTGCTGGTGACTACCGTTGGGGTGGTTTGTACAGGGGAGATTCCGTTGGCAATTCTCCTTTCGATGACAAAAAGCCTGAGTGCGGTCGGGCTGCTCGGAGAGATTCAGACCGTATTGCTGACACGGCAGGCGCCTCTGGCCCTGCTGGCAATGACTATCTTCTATCTGTTGATCTATATGCGCCGCGCACGAGGTAAAGGCGCGACGAAAGTCCAAACAGGCCCGGCTCCGAATAAAGCCGATATTCCCGCAGCTTGTTAAGGATTCCGTCTCGGCTGGATTTTATGCGTGTCGCGCCATCAACTCGCCGGCCGCCTGGAGGATTTCATCGCCGGCAAAGGGCCGGGACAGGAACCGCACCCATCCTCCTCGATAATTACCGGCCTTGTAATCGCCCTCAGCTTCGCTGCCGCCTCCCAGCACAAGAATCGGCAGGTTGGGCAGCCGCTCGTGCAACTCGGCCACGAACGCGGGCCCGCCGATCCCGGTCATGTCCGGTCCGCTGATCACCAGCCCTAGATGCCCGGCAAATTGGGGTTGTTCCACCAGGCAAAGAGCCTCTGCCGCATCACCCACGCGTTCTACATCGCGAAATCTCTGCTCCAGGATTGACATACGCAGGAACGCCTGAAGCGGATCTTTATCCACCAAAAGGATTGTCGGCATAGTTCCTGAATTCCGCACGGCCCCTGGAACTTTGTAGGACGGCTTGAAGTTACTAACTAGATAACTAAGATGTTACGAAACCAGCTTTCGTTGCCCGCACGAACTGCGAAATCGTAACCAAATTCGAGCACCAAGGTGTTGCTAGTCTCTATCCAAGGAGAATCTCCTTTTCCTTCAGCTCCTTGATTGAGTCACGTAACTTCGCCGCTTTCTCAAACTCGAACTTCTTGGCAGCCTCCCGCATCTCCGTCTCCATCTTCGCGATGAACGCATCCAGGTCGGCCTGTGTCTTGAACTCCGGCAGTCCCGCCGCTTCCTCCACCTCCACATCGCCGTACTCAGCCTTCAGAATCTGCGCCAGCCCCATGTCCATTGTGTTGATAATCGACTGCGGCGTAATGCCGTGCTCCTCGTTGTACGCGAGCTGAGTCGACCGGCGTCGATCCGTCTCATCCATCGCCCTTCGCATCGAGTCGGTAATCTTGTCCGCGTACAAGATCGCCTTGCCTTCCAGGTGCCGCGCCGCACGCCCCATTGTCTGGATCAGCGACCCCGCCGAGCGCAGGAAGCCTTCCTTGTCCGCGTCCAGAATCGCCACCAACGAGACTTCGGGCAAATCAAGCCCTTCGCGCAGCAGATTAATCCCGATCAGCACGTCGAACTCGCCTTTACGCAACCCCGCCAGCAGCTTCACCCGCTCCAGCGTCTCAATCTCCGAGTGCATATAACGGCAGCGCACGCCGACCTCTGTATAGTAGCCAGCCAGGTCCTCGCTCATCCGCTTGGTCAGCGTAGTCACCAGGACACGCTCATTTTTCTTTGCCCGATCGCGGATCTCCGCCAGAAGATCGTCGATCTGCCCCTTCACCGGCCGTATTTCAACCTCGGGATCGACCAGCCCCGTCGGCCGGATCACCTGCTCCACAACCACACCCGCCGCCTTGGTCAGCTCATAAGGCCCCGGCGTCGCCGAAACATAAATCGTCTGATGAATCCGGTTCTCAAACTCCTCGAACTTCAACGGCCGGTTGTCGCGCGCCGACGGCAATCGGAATCCGTAATCCACCAGGTTCTGTTTGCGGCTCTGGTCTCCGTACCACATGCCGTGAACCTGCGGAATCGTCGCGTGGCTTTCATCCACAAACAACAGAAAGTCGCGGGGAAAGTAGTCCAGCAGCGTCGGGGGAGCCTCACCCGGCAGCCGTCCCGAGAAGTGCCGCGAGTAGTTCTCGATCCCATGGCAATACCCCATCGACTTGATCATCTCCAGGTCGAACCGCGTGCGCTGATGAACCCGCTGCGCCTCCACCATGCGGCCCTCGGCCTCGAGTTGCGGCACCCACTCGTTCAGCTCTTTGACAATCGAATCGATGGCCTGCGCCTTGCGTTCCGGCTGCACCACATAGTGGCTCTTAGGATAGATCGGCAGCCGCGCATACTTCTGCTTCACCGTGCCGAACAGCGGGTCGATCTGCGAAAGGCTTTCAATCTCGTCGCCGAAAAGTTCAATGCGATAGGCCGATTCGTCGTAAGTTGGGAACACTTCGATCACATCTCCGCGCACTCGAAAAGTCCCGCGCCTGAAGTCGTGGTCGTTGCGTTCGTAAAGGATCTCTACCAGCCTCCGCAAGATGTCTTTGCGGTCGATGCGCTGGCCCTTTTCCAGCAGCAGCAACATGCCGTAGTAGGCCTCCGGCGAGCCCAGGCCATAAATGCAACTCACCGAGCTGACGATGATCGAATCGCGCCGCTCAAACAGGCTGCGCGTGGCGGACAGGCGCAGCTTGTCCAACTCCTCGTTGATCGTCGCTTCCTTCTCTATATAGAGGTCGCCCGCGGGGATATACGCTTCCGGCTGGTAGTAGTCGTAATAGCTGACAAAATACTCCACTGCGTTGCCGGGAAAGAACTGCTTGAACTCGTGATAAAGCTGCGCCGCCAGCGTCTTGTTATGCGCCAGAATCAGCGCCGGCCGCTGCGACTGCTCAATGACCTTGGCCATGGTAAACGTCTTGCCCGACCCGGTAACGCCCAGCAGCACCTGGTGCTTCTCCCCAGCCGCCAGTCCTTCCATCAGCTCGGCGATAGCGCGCGGCTGATCGCCCCGCGGCTTGTATGTAGTCACCAGTTGAAAGTCCATGCGAAGTATTATACCCGAAGAGCGAAGATTGAGCGAAGATTCTGCAAGAGGTAGTTGATAGGAAACCGCATGAATGATGACATATGAAGCCATATGGTATATCATGCCATCAATGGGTTTGGATGAAAGCCGAGTTGCTCTTCCATCAGCGTATCGACTATGTGAGCGAAATGGAATTCACAGTCGGTGGCGCGTTCGAAGAAGAGGCTTCCCAGACCTTCATCGATGCCTGGCATCGCGCCGAACGTGGAGAGACCTTTCACGAGCGACCACTTCGATGAGAATTCGAAAGCATATATGACAAACAAGGCCATATGGCCTATAATGCCATCATGAGCGCGGAATGAAGGCCGAACTGCTCTATGAACAGCGCGTCGATTTTGAAGACGGAGCGATACTGGAGATAGTGCTATGGCATGTCCCATCCTCTGTTCCTCCTTCAGCCCACCGCTTGAAGTATTCACTGTTCTATGGCCGTCCCGGCTTTCGAGAGGTTGGTTATGACAATGAGCGGGGCAAAGGCGACCATCGGCACTTTCAAGGCACAGAGATGGCCTACGCCTTCACCGGTGTCGAACGATTAATAGCCGATTTCTGGTCGGATGTGGAACGTGTGCGAGGTGACCAATGAGCAATGTTCGACTCACTGTTGGCGGGAACATTAAGGAGCAGACTTCACGCAGCTTCATCGACGCCTGGCATCGCGCCGAGCGTGGAGAAACCTTCCATGAGCGCCACTTGGCATTCGAAAACTGGGACACGTTGGCCCGAGTCCTCACAGGCAAGCGCGTGGAATTGCTTGGCTATGTTCGCCGCAACAAAGTCGCCAGCATCCGTGCTCTGGCCAAGGCACTTGACCGCGACTACAGTAACGTTCATGCCGATGTGAAAGCTCTGGCAAGCGCAGGTCTGCTGGTGACAACTCCGCATAGTGTTCGCGCGGACTACGATGCCATCGAGACCAGAATCGCAATCTGATTCGCTCGTTAAAACGTGCCGAGGATTCCCAGCCTAAAATACTTTCCCGGAATTTGCAGTTTAATTCGCGGAAACGCGCACAATCGATTCATGGTCTCCAGAACGCCCGAAATCTCTAAGTCTCCAATCCCAAGTCAAACTGTCCGTGACCGCTCAGCTATTAGCCCCTTTTTCCGGTTTTCAGCATATGTAACTGAAAAAAAGGATGTTACGTCAAAAATGACTCAAAACTCCATTGAAAACAAAGAGCTTACGTCCCCGCCCTATTTTCTGGAATTTCCAGTCTAAAGCAGTTACGTGCACTTTCGAAGACGACCCCGCCCAGACGCGAGACTGGATTGAACAGAAAACCAACATTCGCCGATAGTCGATGGGAACGGATTTCGTTTGGAGAACGCGATGTACACCGGACCACTGGGCATGACCAGTCCGATCGACACGATGGACCAGCGAGTAACGTCCAATGGCGTCGCCGGTCCTGGCGCTGGCGAGCCCACCTTCGCGGCATTGATTGAAACGGCCATGGCTCTCTCCGCGATGGACTGTTCCGCGACCGGAGCAACCGACGACCCGCTCGGCACGGATGAGGACGCCGGCGGACTCCTGTCCAACTTCGATTTAGGCGGAATGGGCACGACGAATAGTAGCGCTTTCCTCGGCCAACTCCTGTCCCAGTCCGGAAGGACTCAAGTTCTTCCCTTCGCCAACGCGGAGCCAAACGATCCTCAGAGCATCCTTGCGCTGCGGAGTGCGGCACTCGGCACGAAGGCACAGGAGACCGAATGTCCTCCTCAAAGCGCAAGCCCCGGCGTCATCCTTGCACCGCAGACAAGCGTCGCGGGGGCGATCGACAAAGGCGAGCTCTCCAATTGGATGGATGCGCACGCGCTGACTCGTTCAAGCCACCGTTGCGCAATGTACTGCCGGATGGGGCTTGAAGCCGCGGGCCTAAGCACCGCCGATCGCCCTCAATCCGGGGATGCCGGGGACTACGGCCCCTACTTGTTGAGGCATGGCGCACAAACCGTTTCGCCGAATTCTTACGTGCCGAAGGTCGGAGACGTCGTTGTATTCGATAAGACCAGTGAGCACCCTTTCGGCCACATTCAAACGTACGACGGCCATCACTGGGTTTCGGATTTTGTGCAACATGGCATGTCGCCCTACAGCAACGCGAATACCACACCCCCTTGCACGATCTATCGATTCGCATAAGGTTATATTGATAGCTGCTGCACGGAGCGGGCCTGCTGTTCTGCCAATCTCCTTGCTACTTGTAACCCGCAGCACAAATTCGAAGGAAGAAGCAGTGATAACGGATACGTTTGATGCGGTTAGTTGGAGAGTCGAACGCCGTTCTTCTAGAAACACTCAGTAACTGAAGAGTTATCCTTGGGAGATTCTATGCATGCCACGAATTGTTAGAGGCAATTCATAAACTTTAACAAATAAAAGTTACCATTGCTTGCATTCCACTGTACTATAGGCTGTCATGCAAAACATAACCAGACTTACTGCCCTCTTTTGCCTCACTGCGTCTGCGATCCTAACTGGCTGTGGCGGAGGGTCCTCATCAGGCCCAACAACCACCACCACACCACCGGCGCCTGCTGCTCCAACTGTCACCTCGATCAGTCCCACAACCGTGGTGGCGGGTTCAGGGGCAATCACGCTGACGATCAATGGGGCGGGGTTCCTCAGTTCGACGACAGCCCAGGTGGGCGACGTGGCTGACGCGACAACCTATGTGAGTGCTACGCAGGTAACTGCCGCAGTGACGCCGCAACAGTTGGCAGGGGGAGCGGAGCTGTCTGTAATTGTGTTGAACGGCACGGATAGCAGCGGCGCCGGCACACCGGTGAGCCTGGAAGTCACCAACCCTGCGCCGACCATTACGAAGACTCTCCCGACCACCGTGGTGCTAGGCGCGGTGTCCCCGGTAATTGAAGTTGTCGGTACTGGTTTTGTTCCAACGAGCGTATTGGACGTGAACGGCCAGGCGCGCTCGACGGTTTATGTGAGCGCAACGCAAGTCGAGGTCATTCTGACGGCGGCCGATGTGGCTGCGACGGGAAGCCTGTCGTTGACAGCCGTGAATGGGACGCCCGGCGGAGGAACGTCCGCAGCTGCTACTGTTGCCGTCAACAATCCGCGGCCAGGAGTGCCTCTCAGCCTTTCCCCTTCGATGGTAGCGACCGGGGCCACGACTCCCACGACTATAACCGTCACCGGAACGAACTTCATCCCCGCGTCGACGGTTCAATTGGGCGGATCGCCCCTCACGAATACTGGAGTGGCCGTCCCGACGACATATGTGAGCGCAACGCAGTTGACCTTTGCTCTCACAGTCGCTCAGCAGGCAACGGCGCAACAGTTCGAAGTGAGCGTGGTGAATCCGGCTCCAGGTGGCGGCTCCACCTTTGCGGGAGCTCTCACTATCTATCAGCAGATGCCCACGCCTGTGATTACACAGGTCTCTCCATCGCAACTTCTGGTTGGGTCGGGGGACACGATTATCACTGTGACAGGGTCGAACCTTTTCCCGCAAAACGGCACGGGAGTCTCGTCCTCGAATCCGACGGTTTTGTGGAACGGCACGGCCCTCACGAATCTAAGCGAATGTTTCGGCTGCGGCTACGGCGGGGAATCGCTCATCGCTACGGTTCCAGCCGGTTTGTTGACCGCCGCAGGCACGGCGTCCATTACGGTGAATAATCCATATTCCAGTCCGGCCCTTTCGAACGCCCTGACGGTAACAATAGCGAATCCCCCCGCGCCTACCCTGACGTCGCTCTCGCCGAGTGCGGGACCAATCAACACGGCCGCGACCGTAACGCTGAACGGAACAGGTTTCACGACTAACTCGACGGTGGCACTGAATGGAACGAATATAGCAGCGACATATGTAAATTCCGGACAGCTTACTGTGGCGATTCCAGCTTCGAGCGCCGCGCTGCCGGGCAATTTGAACTTCACGGTGACCACGCCGGCGCCTGGCGGAGGAACAACGGCCCCGATGCCTTACACGGCTTATATCGGAATCCCCAACAACAGCATGGTCTATAACCCTGTGAACGGCTTGTTCTACGTGTCGGTTCCGAGTTCGGCGGGTGCGCCGTATGGTAACTCGGTGGTTTCGGTCGATCCGGAGACTGGTGCACTCGGTACTCCCATTCAGGTTGGCAGCAACCCGGACCAGTTGGCAATTTCTTCCGATGGAACCATCTTGTGGGTAGGCCTCGATTCCGCATCGGCAGTGCGCCAGGTGAATCTGACGACGGGGACGGCGGGGTTGCAGTTCTCGCTCGGCGGAAACGGCGGCCTTTACGAGAATCCGCCAACGGCTCTGGCGCTGGCAGCATTGCCGGGTTCGCCCAACTCGGTGGTCGTGGCAACAGAGATTCAGGACGTTTACGAAGGCAGTATCGGCATCTACGACAGCGGGGTTTTGCGTGGCAGCGCGGCGAACAGCCCAATCAATGGCGTCTTCTACTCATTGCTGACGAACGGGACGAAGAGCGAGGTCTATGCCGGCGGTGGGACGTACGACACGTTCACCTACAGTGCCTCGGGGTTGACACCCCTTGCGACAGGCCCGGCAGGAAGCACTTACGCCAGCTATTCTGCCGATGAAATGCAGATTGCGGGCGGCACGCTCTACACCGATTTCGGACAGGTGTTCGACGCGGAGTCCGGAGACCTTTTGGGGACTCTTTACGAGACTGGCACGACCGTTGCACAGGGACCCACAGTAGCCGACACGACGCTTGGGCTGGTGTTCATCCTTGATGACTCGCAGAGCTATAGCTACGGCAGCTATAACCAGATCCAGACTTTCAACCTTTCCACCTACACCTCGGCCTCTAGTTCGGTTATTCCGGTGAGTGTGCCCTCGTCATCGCCCTACGAGAACAGTTCTAACCCATCGCATCTGACGCGTTGGGGGACAAACGGTCTGGCATTCCGCAATAGCCTCGGGGTCTTCAGTCTCCGTTCCAATCTGGTGCAGGATCTTTCCGCTGTCGATGCGGATCTCGGCGTGGCGATGACGGCGAGCGGTGGAACTACGACAGGCACCAACACGACCTATACCGCAACGGTGACCGATAACGGCCCGTCGCCTTCAACCAATGTCGCGCTCACGGCGCAGTTGCCCACTACAGGCTTGCTTGTTTCCGCAACGCCTTCGGTCGGGACCTGCTCGACTTCAGGCGCACTGAGCTGCGATCTGGGCGGCCTAAGCAACGGGGGGAGCGCCACAGTCACTTTTGTGGTCCAGCAGATAAGCGCAGGGACCGCAACCATGAATGTCGAGGTGAGCGGATCGGAGAACGATCCCACCACATCGAACAACGCCGCAAATGCGTCGGTAACAGTGACCGGATCGGCGTTCAACCTGCCACCGGCGCTCAGTGCGATCAGCCCATCGGCGATTGAAGCGGGCGCCAGCGATACCGTCATTACGGTAACCGGTGCAGGCTTTACCAGCGCATCGAGCGTTCTGCTGGGAAGCACGACCCTGACGACAACCTACACAAGCCCCACCACCATGACGGCGACGGTTCCCGCTGCGCAACTGGCCAGCCTGGGATGGGCGGCGATTACGGTATCCAACCCGGCTCCTGGTGGCGGCACTTCGGCCCCGTTGCCGCTCTCGATATTCAGCGTGATTACGCTCGGAGCGAACCACATTCTGTATGACCCGTATTCCCAGTACATTATGGCGAGTCTCGGTTCCGGATCCTCTTCGACACCGGGTAACTCAATCGTCGCGATCGTTCCGGGTACTGCAACGGTGGGGGCTCCAGTGCCGATCGGCAGCCAGCCGGAAAACATGGCTCTGACCTCGGATGGACAGGTGCTCTATACGATTCTGACTGGAAGCCAAAGCGTTGCGGTGTTCAATATGCTTACGCAAACTGCGGAGTACACCTACGCGGTCCAACCCGGAACAGGCACAGATACCAGCCCAACTCCGCGCGGTATCGCAACACAGCCCGGAGCAGAAAACACGGTTGCAATCGATCTTGGATCGTGGGCAGGCAACGCCATTTACCAGTTCGACCCGACAAACGAAACTGCGGCGATCGTCGGCCAGGCATCTGGGCCTTACAGCGGCTCGTGCATTGTCTTCCTCGACGCCGGCGACATGCTGGCATTCGATGTCGATACAAGCGGCGCGACCTTTGACCACTACACTGTGACCGCAGCCGGTTTTACGTACTACGACTACTCGCAATACAGCGAGTCCACGTTGAACGGCTTCGGCTGCTTTAAGCTGAGCGGCGGACTGGCCATTGCCAATGCAGGTGGCGTCGCAAACCCCGCCACGGTCCCCGCGACTCAGCTTGGCGTTTTTCCAGTGACCGGAGGCGGCGAGTTCAGCACGAATTATTCATTTGTGCCGGACACTTCGCTCCAAAGCGCGTTCTATCTCGTCGACACGCAGTACGGAAGCACCAATGGCAATACCACCGTGGATGGCATCGAGTCCTTCAACCAGAACACGTTCCTACCAACTGCCAGCGTATTTCTCAATATGGAAACCATCGAGGGCAACACTTCGTACACGGGCGTGGACATGATTCGCTGGGGCCAGGACGGCTTGGCAGTGCTGACGAGTGGTGGCCACATCTACCTGTTGCGTGGCGGGTTTGTTGTACCGCAGTTGCTGAACACCAATTCAGCAGCGACCCTTACGTCGAGCTCGATTACGTCAATAACGCATGGCGGAGGCAACACGCTACTCACACTGACAGGTAGCAACTTCGTCCCCGGCGTGGCCGTGACGTGGAATGGGAGTTATCGCACCACGACTATCGTGGATGCTACCCATGTCACGGTTGCCATTTCGGCAAACGACCTGGCAAGCGCCGGTACCGGGTCATTGGTCGCGACCAATCCCGGAGCGCCCGCATCGTCCGCACTCACAGTTACCATCAACTAGAAAATGCGTCCAGCCTTAAGCAGGCGGCGGGAGCAGGAACGCGGATGATGCGGCCAGCTCCCGTTCACGAAGCCAGGTGAAGATAACCGGCGTCACAATGAGCACGTGAATGAGTGAGCTCACCATTCCTCCCAGAACAGGCGCGGCCAGCGGCTTCATGAACTCGGCTCCCGTGCGTGTGGACCATAGCAATGGCAGCAGGCCGGCTACCACCGTCGCCACGGTCATGACCTTGGGACGCAGCCGCAACAACGCGCCTTCAATCACGGCTTCATGCAGGCCTGCTCTTGTGAGGCGGCCGTCGAGGGCTGTGCGCCGGGCAACTGCATCTTCGAGGTAAATGACCATTACCACGCCTGTCTGAACAGCTGTGCCGAAAAGAGCAATGAACCCAACCCAGACTGCGACGGAGAAATTGAGGCCCATCGCCTTGACCAGGAAGATGCCTCCAGTAAGCGCGAAGGGCACGGCAAGAAGCACATGCGCGGCCTCCTTCGCAGAGCCATAGGTGCGATAAAGCAGCACGAATATCACTACGAGAACGAGCGGAATGACCATCTCGAGACGCTTGCGCGCGCTGATCTGGTTTTCATATTGGCCGCTCCATTCGACGTAGTAGCCCGGCGGCATTTTTACCTCGGAAGCGACTGCCTGTTGCGCCTGTGCGACAAAGCTGCCGACATCGCGACCGCGCACGTTGAGGAGGACTGAGCCGCGCAGGAGGCCGTTCTCGCTGGAGATCATCGAAGGGCCCATGGTCGTCTTGAGCGTCACCACTTTATCGAGCGGGACCTGGGCGCCGTTGCTGCCCGTGACGAGGACTTCGCCGAGTTGCTGGGGATTCTCGCGGAAGTCGCGGGCATAACGCACGCGCACCGGAAAGCGCTGCCGACCTTCAATGGTTGTTGTCAGGTTCTTTCCCCCAATTGCGGTCTCGATCACGTCTTCGACATCGGCGACGTTGAGGCCATAGCGGTCCGCCGCTGCACGATCGACGGTCATCTCGAGGTACGGTGAACCAGTGGTACGTTCCGCATAGAGATCGACCGCGCCGGGGACTTTGCGCACGACTTCTTTGATCTCTTCCGACTTTTGTTCGATGACGTTGAGATCCGGCCCGAAGACCTTAATACCCACCTGGGTGCGAATGCCGGTGGAGAGCATGTCGATGCGATTGCGAATGGGCTGCGTCCAGATGTTGGTGACGCCGGGGATCTGCAGCTCTTCATCAAGGCGCCCGAGAATCGCATCCTTGCTTAGCCCCTTCGGCCATTGCGAAACCGGTTTAAATGTAATGGTGGTCTCGCTCATGTTGACGGGCGCAGGATCGGTCGAGGTCTCGGCTCGTCCTACCTTGCCCACAACCATTGCTACGGCTGGATCGGCGGCGATGATCGCATCCTGTTGGCGCAGGATCTCGGTCGCACGCGTCAGCGAGATGCGCGGGTCGGTAATCGGCATGAAGACCGCGGTCTCTTCATTGAGTGGAGGCATGAATTCCGAACCGATGGTCGTAGCCGTGTAGATTGCCGCACAGAAGAAGGCGAATGCAATGCCCAGAGTGATGGCGCGATGGCGTAGCGCCCAACTGAGCACGGGCATGTAGATGGCGCGCAGCACGCGCATCACGGGGTTCTCATCTTCGCGGTGCAGCTTGCCGCGAATGAGAAAGCTGCATAACACCGGCACAAGTGTGATTGCGAGAATTGTGGAGCCGACCATGGCAAAGGTTTTGGTGAAGGCCAGCGGATGGAACATCTTGCCCTCCATGCCGGTGAGTGCGAACACCGGAACGAAGGCGAGGATGATGATAATCATGGCGAAAGAGATGGGCCGGCCGACAAGACGTGCAGCGCTGAGGGTGATTTCAATGATGTGTTCGCGATAGTTCCCGTGCTCTTCTTCGTATTGCTCCGCCTGGCGAATCACGTTTTCCGTCATAACGATTCCGGCGTCCACCAGCACTCCGATTGCGATAGCGATGCCGCCAAGGGACATGATGTTCGAGGAGATTCCCGCGCCCTTCATGAACAGAAACGCGCCCAGTACAGCAAGAGGCAGCGGGATGGTGACGACGAGGATGCTGCGGAAATGCCACAGGAAAAGCACGTGCGCTAGAGTCACAAGGATCAGTTCTTCAATCAATGCGTGACGCAAGGCATCGACAGCGTGATCGATGAGAATGCTGCGATCGTAGAAGGGAACAATGCTGACGCCGGCGGGAAGGCCGGGCTGAATCTCCTTGATCTTCTGCTTGACTTCATTGATGACTTCGCGTGCGTTGGCGCCATAGCGGATGATGACAACACCGCCCACCGCTTCTTTTCCACCCTTGTCGAGAACGCCGCGCCGGAACTCAGGACCAAGCTGCACGCTGGCAACGTTGCCCACTGTTACCGGGGTTCCGTTGAATGCGCCAAGCGAAATCTGCTCGATGTCTTTCAATCCACGGATGAGGCCGATGCCGCGAACGATCTCTTCGCTGCTTCCCGATTCAATTACCTTGGCGCCCACGTTGTTATTACTTCGCTCCACGGCGGACACGATGCTTTGCAGTGGAATGTTGTAAGCGCGCAGCTTCATGGGATCGAGATCGATCTGGTATTGCCGCACAAAGCCGCCTACACTGGCCACTTCAGCCACGCCAGGCACGGAATTCAACTGGTACTTCACAAACCAATCCTGGATGGAATGAAGTGTGCCGCTGTCATAGGGGCCTTCAACCGTATACCAGAAAACCTGGCCCACGCCTGTCGCGTCCGGCCCCATCATCGGCGTCACGCCTGCGGGCAAAAAGCTGCCCGCGAGACTCAGGCGTTCAAGAACCCGCGTGCGCGCAAAGTAAATGTCCACCGAATCTTCGAAGATCACGTTGACCATCGAAAATCCGAATGCGGAAGCCGACCGCACCGAGCGCACATGCGGAAGCCCCTGCAGATTGACCGTAAGCGGATAAGTGATCTGGTCTTCAACTTCCTGTGGGCTGCGGCCCTGCCAGTCAGTGAAAACGATCACCTGGTTTTCGCTCAAGTCGGGAATGGCGTCGATCGGCGTATGCAACAGCGCCCAGTAGCCCAACGCTGCAAGCGCGGCATAAATACCCAGGACCAGCCAGCGATTCTTCATCGAGAATTCAATGATGCGGTTAATCATCTCTGCCTCTACCTGGCGTTCTGGTGTGTGTGGATGTTTGCTAGGACTGCGCCATTTCTGCGTGCCTCGACGATGACGGTCCAATTGCCCGCCATACCCGGCTGGCCCTTGCCCATATACATTCCGTGATCATTCGCCCACGCGAGAGCAACCGTGTTCTTCATCTCCGGCATGCCCATTGACGGCATCGCGGGCATGATGAGCGTGAGCGTGACAGTTGCGTCGACAACAGGCTTTCCATCGGCGCCTGTCACCTTCACCTGAAAGGTATTGTCTGCTCCAGCCTTCATTGGATCCGGATCGGAATGGAAATCGATTTTGGCCGCCGCTGCCTGAGCCGCGCTCGTCTCAGGATTGTTGGCTGCGGAAGAAGTTCCTCCGCTCTGACTCTGCGGCGCGGCTGCAAATTCCTTCGACCCACCGTAGAGCCCCGACATTCCCGAGCTCAGATGAGCCTGCGAGTCGATCAGGAAATTTCCATTGAGCACGACTTTGTCGCCGGGCTGCAAGCCGCTGGTAACCGGGAAGAGATCGTCTGACGGTGCTCCCACAGCCACTTCGCGCGCTTCAAATACACCGTTGGGGCGCGCGACATAAACGATTTTGCGCGTGCCCGTATCGAGCACCGCTGAGCGCGGAACTACAACCGAGGCTTGCGCCGCGCGGCTCACAAATGTTGCATTCACAAACATGCCCGGCAATAGCCTCATCCCCGGATTCGCGACGTGCACATGGACCGGCACCGTGCGCGTCTGCGCGTTTGCCGAGGGCTCGATGAAGTCCACGTGGCCATGCAGTGTCTGGTTGGGGAGCGACTCGCCGGTAATGTCAACCTGCTGGCCTGCATGAATCTGCGGCAGTTGCTCCTCGTAGACGTCGGCCTTAATCCACACCTGGCTAAGATCGGCTACCGTAAACAGCGTGTCGCCCGTGTTCACATACTGGCCCTGCGTGACCTTGCGATCTACCACCGTTCCCGAGGCATACGCGAAGATGGTTACGTGCGGCACGCCTTCCGTGGCCGGTGCATCGATCTGCTTGCTTGAAATTCCCCAGAGTTCAAGCCGGTGCTGGCTGGCCTTCACCAGTGCGTCAGCTTGTGTTCGCGCATACGCGTCGTCGGATTGATGCAGGCCGCTACGGTTTTCTTCGGCCAGCCGATACTCCTCGATGGCCGTAGCCACTTCGGGGCTGTATATATCGGCAACCGGCTGCCCGCTTCGTACCTTCTCACCTGTGTATTGCACATAGAGCTTATCGACGCGGCCGCCGATGCGCGAACTGATGGCGGCGAGTTGCGCCTCGGGCTGTTCCACACGGCCAAACGCGTCAATGTCGGTCTTCAGCATCGCCGTGCGCACATCAGCCACCTGCACACCTGCCGCGGTGATCTCCGCGGGCGATAACTCGACAGTGGTTCCGGGTTGTGTGCCAGTATCCGCAGACTGCTGCGTCGCAGCAGATCGTCCCTGCGCGGAAGCGCCAGGCAGCACCGCGGTGTTGCTCTCGCCCGCGAAAATGCGTGCGCCTCGCGTAGCAAGCAGTGCTGCAATGAGCGCCACGGCCAGCATCCCGGCTCCTGCGCCAATCGCCATCAGTTTCTTTTCCCTTGCAGTCATTTGCTTTTCCTTTCCGGGCTGGTGGTGTCAGGCAATGCTGTTCCAATCGCGCGCTCCAGGTCGGCCATGCCGGCATCCCTTTCGGAGGACGCCTTGTAGAGAGCGGTCTGAATATCGAGTAGCAGATTCTGGCTTTCAATCAGCGCCGAGAACTCGCCGCGATTGTTCTGGTAGCCAGCGGTTGCGGCTTTGAAAGTCGCCTCGGCTTGCGGAAGCAGAGTGTCGCGATAGACCTTCGTTCGTTTTTCCGCGGCTGCGATCCCGATCTGCGCTTGCCGCACTTCGAGAAACACTGCCGAGGTCCGCGCTTCCAATTCGGCCTGGGCAACATCGGTTGCTGCATCGGCTTGCTTTGCCTCGCCTTCATGACGCGCTCGATTGAGGCCCGGAAGGTTCATGCTTAGCTCGGCCATATATGCATTGCGAGCATAAGACCCTGTCGGCATGAGCATGTATCCAAGGGCAGCAGTGAAGTCCGGCTTCATCGCGAGCCGCGTTAACTGCGATCCGTCCTGAGACTTCGCAATTCCCTTGCGCAGGCCTGCAAGCTCCGGCCGGTGTTCCATCGCCAGCTGTTCCAACTCTTCGAGCGGTGGCATCTCCACCGTTGCGGCATAGTCGCCGGAAATCTCCACAGACTCTTCCGCAGGCCGTCCCATCAGGACGTTTAGTTCGGCCTGCGCGGAGTCCCGTTCCTGATTCAGTTCAATCAGGTGTTCGTCCAGGCGCGTCACCGCCATTTGCGCGCGCAGCACATCCACCTGCGGAACGCGTCCCGTCGAGTACTGCGCCAGTGCTGCGGCAAGCGCCTCTTTCAGCAGCGAAGACTCACGATCGTGCAGCTTCATTTCTTCCGCGTTGCGCCGCAGGTCGGCGCATGTCTTGCGCACCTGTGCAGCGACTTCCTGGCGTAGCGATTCGAGATCGCTGGCAGCCATCTCTGTGTCATCGCCTGTAACCTTGGCGCGAAGATCGCGCTTCTGCTTGTTCACAAACGTCTGCTGTAACGACACCATCAGCTGCGCCTGGTTCAGGTCCCATGGCTTGCTCAAGGGAGTTTCCCAGTCCCGCACCATCAGCATCGGATCGTCCAGACTTCGCGCAGTTGAGGTTTTGGATTGTGCCAATGAAAGACGCCGCACCGCCGCGCGTATCTGCGGATTCGCTTCAAGAGCCGCCGCAACAGCGCCCTCAACCGTGATCGATGCCACCGCACTTGGAAGGGTATTTGCGGGCGCACTTACCTGCGCCGGTCCGCTTTGTGCGGAACAGGAAAGACAAAGCGCCAGCACAAATGGCGCAGCAATTCGATAGGTTTTCACTCGTCAACTCCGCGATACAAATAGGCAGAAGAGTTTTCCGGGCGCAAAAATGCGCGCGCCGGTTAGCCGCAGCGGAATTGAGAGTTCAGATTCGCAGGATAAATGCGCCGGTCGGCGGAGAGAGGGGCGGAATCACGGCAACAGCCGGACGGGCATTCGAGACCGCCGGCCCCAAACAGGGAATATACTCATGCATCGCGCGACTCGGGCTTACACCCGGCAAGCTCGGCGTGGGCAGAGTAGCCGGCAACTCCGTTCGCATGGCACAGCAATTGGTCTGCACGGACGCAGAAGACTCCCGCTGCATGCAGCAACTATGCGCGCTCTCGCGGCTAGGTCGCAGGCAGAAACCAAGCGGCGCAAGCATCAGCCCCATAAGGAGGATGGCCATCGACGCGCGTTGAAAGGAACCCCGCAACATATCGTTAGCCTACCACGACCGCCATTGCCTTCAGTGATCCATGTCACCGGGGACGATGAATCCCAACTCAAGTCAAGCCCATCTCCTGTTCCTTGACGGCATGACCTCGCCCACAAGCCCGCTCTCCTTTCGCAATTATCCTTTGGTATCGGTCCGGCGTTCCGGCCGCCACGAGCTCGAAGAGTGCCAACCTTCAGAAGCCTGAAGAGAATTTCCGCGTTTTGACTGCGTCGGCCGACTGGTGCCAAGGTATCGATCGGTACCATTGTCCAATAGATTCGCCTCCACGCTTCTGGCCTAATCGCGAATGAAGCCTGACGAGTTTCATCGAGCAGGTGATTTCACGATTGGAGGGCTGAAATGTCCAAGATCGGCATTGGCGATCTCCGCCGTATTTGTTGGAATCTTCCATTTCTGCTGCTTTTACCTGGGATGAGAGCCCACGCGGATGTGACGCTGTTCGTTGAAGCCCCAATCAACTTTTTGGGACATGTGAGCTCGACAGGCCATGCGGCGCTCTTAGTCGATAACTTATGTTCGGATGACCACATCCACATGCGGTTTTGCCGAGTTGGAGAGAGCGGAGCAGTTATAAGCCGATACAAAGGAATTGATGGATACGATTGGTTGGCGATGCCTCCGGGGCCTTACCTGTTCGCGGTGGATTCGCCCGATGCGATTCCGGACTCTGCCACGCGTTCTGAGGTCGACCGTCTACGTGAGGAATATCGGGGCAGTCATCCCCGCAGCTTCATCCAGGATCCTCCAGAAGATGGTTGGGTTCAACTCCTCGGCGCATCCTATCGCCGGCACATCGTCGGCATTCACGTGCATACGAGCCAGGCGCAGGACGATCGATTAATGCAGTGGTTGAATGGCCAGCCGGATCGTACTCATTTCAACTTCTTCTTCTCCAATTGCGCGGACTTTGCGCGGGAGATGCTGAATGTTTTATTCCCGGGTGCAATCCATCGCAATCTTCCTTTTGACTTCGGAATGACCACGCCGAAGCAACTTGAGTCGGGTCTTTATCGTTATGCAATGCGGCACCACGAGTTGGAATTTCAGTTATACGAATTGCCGCAGGTCCCGGGAAATATCCCGCGAAGTGGGCATCTATATGGCGTCACAGAATCGTTTGTGAAGTCGAAAACATACCTGTTGCCCCTCGCTGTGTTTGATCCGATTGGGATTGGAAGCATCGCGGTCCTGGGAATTGCCGATCGCAGGTTTGCGGGGAAGACCAAAGAAACGGTTGATGATGGAGTCTTCTTTCCTGCGCAGAACCTGGCGGTGATGCGTCAAAAATAAATTGCGGTGTGCATGGCTGCGTTTTCGCTTCTTCTGGGCCATGTCTGTGCAGGCTCATCCACCCCATCCGCCTGCCCATTACTGGACTTGATGTCTTGCACCGGGCGTCCATTTGCGCAGCAGGAACTCCTCCGCGAGAGCGCTGGCCATTCGGCCGCCTGTGGTGATCAGGGCGTTTTCGAATAGAATTCGAGGTCCCCGATTGGCCTGAGGATAATAGATATTTGAAATGGCGCCTGCGGCTAAGTCACCACCTACACTCGAGTAGTTGGGCTCCCTCTTTCCGTTGTCTCCCCTACAAATGAACGGGCTTGAAAGTGCGTGAATAATTCGAGATCTTGTAGTGCCCGTTCCTTGATAAAAGTAACGTGGATCCTGATGCAGAAGTGACGGAAGGATGGCTTCGCCGACCATGATGTCACTGAATCCGTTCGCGTATAAAGCGCCCATACGCTGCCCGAATCCCATCGCACCTTGTCCGTAGTTCGGTGTATCTCCGGCCTGGGATGCGCCGGCGATCAATCCCACCGATGCGAAGAATATCGGATCGGTGCCGGCTTTCAATGCCAGCTTGAACTTGAGTTTCGTTGTAAGTGGCGCAGCGTCGGAGTTATAGGCGACATAGAAATTGGGAATAATTCCGAAGACGCGCTGTCGTTCCTCCATCCTGACTTCTTCAGCCGCGATCTGTGAGGTAGAAGAATAAACCGTGACTGACGTTGCACCTCCTGCTATTTTGAGTTTGATATCTGTCACGAATAGATACTGGCCTGGAATGAGAGTTATCGATGGCGAAGTCCACGAGACAAAACTATTAGCACTGATAATGACGTGATAGGGCACTCCTGGTCTCAGATCGTTGAAGGCAAAGGATCCATCGTCTTCTGAAACAGCAGCGCGCCTCTCGCCGGGAATGGCACTTTCAAGAATCACGTCGGCGCCTGGAATGATGTCGTCGTTCACGTCGGTCACAGTGCCACTGACTTTCCCCGGCTCGGGATCTGGCGTGGCGACTTGTTGCCCGATCGCGGGAATGACAAAACAGGCGGAGAGTATGAGGGCGCATGGGACATGTTTTCTGTCGATTTTTCGCATCTGCCAAGCTCCGTAGTTAAAGTCGACGCAGATCTCACCGTCTCAGACGTAGATGAAGTCAATGGCAATCAGGTTCCGAGCAGCGAGAGCGTTTTCCCGATCGCTCGTGCGGTGAATCACGAGCCTGCATGAGAAGCAGAAGCGCGCCATTGCGATCGGTTCCGCATCGCTTCCGAAACCAGGGAATTTGACATTCTTCACCTAAGCCGCATTGACAGCAGGTCAAGTGCATTTTTGGCCCTCTGACAACGGGGTGATGTAAACTACCGTTGGTTGCGGCGATGATGGACAACACCACAACCTCGATTGTGGCCCCGTAGCTCAGGTGGATAGAGCAGCAGTTTCCTAAACTGCTTGTCGCATGTTCGAATCATGCCGGGGTCACCACTTTACCGCTGTCGCGCGAGCAAGTGTCTGGCCGAACTGTTTTGCACCGCGTCTTTTGACTTAGCAGACCCGGTCCGTCTATAAAAGTTCATGTCATGGAAAATGGTTCCATGACATACCGGCTGCCTGAACCTTGAGGCAGCGCAATTTACCACGGCAATCGCCAGGATGCTCGGGAAAGCGGTGAAAACCCGCTACTGCCCCGCAACTGTGAGCGCCCCTGCTTGGGAGCCCGTCGTATCGGGCAAGGCAGGATTTCAGCCAGGGCTGTTTTGCCGCACGCGAAACAACCCATCAAACCACTGGGAACGGGCCGAACGGGTCCGGTTTTTGGGAAGGTGGCTGAAATAGGCGCAAGTCAGGAGACCGGTCCTCGGCGCTTTTTACCCGCTTACGTTCCGAGGGGAACGAAGGAGCCATCATGCCTGTTTCCGCATCTCCGCGCGCTCGATTGAGCCGCGTGCCTTTCACTACAATCATTATCCTCACTTTTCTTGCGTATGCGGCGGCATGCACGGCCGCATCCATCCGAGGCGTCGTAACCGATCCGTCCGGCGCCAAGGTTACGGGCGCAACCATCTCAGTCTTGAGTAATGGAAAAGTGATTGCGACCGCCGTTTCCACCGCCGACGGCAGTTTTCAGGTCCTGACTGGAACTCCGGGCCGTCTCTTTCTTGTGGTTTCGGCCAAGAGTTTTCGCCAGGTAGAGACACCCGGCTTCTATGCCGGCCCGCTGGATAACGTCGAACGAAATGTCGTCCTCGAGCCTGAGTGGGTGCGGGAATCGATCGTGGTCACCGCGACGGGAACGCCGACACCGCAGGCACAAACCAGCGCGGCTACAACCGTGCTGGGCCCGCTCGATCTGGGCCTGCGCAGCGACCTGGTAAGCAACCTGCGCCTGATGCCAGGAACGTTTGTGGTGCAGTCCGGCCAGATGGGGTCGGTGACTTCCTTGTTTGTACGTGGCGGCGATTCCACTTCCAACAAAGTGATGATCGACGGGGTCTATGCCGGCGACCTGGGCGGCGGCTTCGATTTTGGTCCGCTGTCAACCACCGCTGTCGAAAGAGCGGAAGTCTATCGCGGACCTAACTCAAGCCTCTATGGTGCGGATGCTTCCAGCGGCGTGGTCAGCCTGACGACGCCGCATGGGACAACAAGTTTTCCGTCGCTGCTTTTCCACGGCGATGCGGGTAACTTCAACACTTCGCGTGAGGAATTGGAAGCGGCCGGGGCACACAACAAACTCGATTACCTCGGCGCCTTCAGCTGGCTTCAGACCGGCAACGATTTACCCAACGACGAGTACCACGTAGCGACAACTGCGGCAAATCTCGGCTGGCAACTAAGCGGCAACACGCAGATTCGAGCCACCCTGCATTACGGCGTAGATGGAACAGGCGTGCCGAACGCCTGGGATTTTTATCATGTCGCCGACAGCGCCACGCAGAAAGATCAGGACTTTTTCTTTTCGGGCTCCATAGACAACCAGACCACCCCAGACTTTCACCAGAGCGTGCGCTATGGGGCGACGCGCAAACGCGAGCAATACAACCTGTGGCAGCAGAGCGGAAGCGGGACATTCGACGCGTATGGAGACAGCTTCGGCTTCCCAGTCACGATCACCGGCGCCAATGGCTACTCGGTGACGGGACCGGTTTTGCTGGACTATGCAGGCACTTACCCGCAGGGCCATCAGATCGTTTCGAATCGCGATCAGCTGGTGTACCAGGCCGACTACCGATTCACGCCGCATATTATTGCAACGGCCGGATTTCATTACGAAGACGAGCGCGGCGCTGCGCCCAACAGTACCTACCTGACGCCAGTGGAGCGAAGCAATTACGACTATTTGGCAGCGGTGCATGGAGATTTCAAGACCCGGTTCTTCTACACGCTCGGAGGTAGCCTGGAGCGCTATTCTCTGTTTGGGACGCAGACCTCGCCACGGGCGGGCCTTTCGTACTATGTGCTGCGTCCACGGAAGGGAATCTTCAGCGGGACGCGTGTCCTCTTCAATTTTGGCGACGCAGTGCGGGAGCCATCGCTGACGGATCAGTTCTATTCGCTTTACAACTTCCTTGAGACGAACGGCGGACAGTCGACCATTCAGCAATTGGGCATTTCACCGCTGCAAGCGCCGTCGACCCGCACGTACGAAGGCGGCGTGGAGCAGGCGTTCTTTGGGGAACGGCTGATGTTCCGCACCAGCTTCTTCCACAATGAATTTGGCCGGCAGATCGAGTACGTTGGTCTCGATCTGATTCCGCAGTTGCTGCCGAATCTCACGCCGGCTCAGCAGAATCAGTTGGCGCAGTTCCTGCAAGCCAATGGCGCCTATGAACAGAGCCTGAACACCGAGGCTTATCGGGGCTTGGGTGTGGAAACGACAGTCGAAGGCGGAATCGGGCGCAACATCTTTCTCCGCGGCGGCTACACCTACCTGGATGCTGTGGTGCAACGGTCCTTTGCCAACGACGACGTGGCGCTGCTGGGCCCCGTTCCGACGTATGGCGGGATTCCGAACGGAATTCCCATCGGGGAAGATTCTCCGCTGCAGGGTGCACGGCCATTTCGCCGTGCGCCGCATACGGGCTTTTTTACCGCGACTTATTCAACCAGGAAGCTGACGGGGCTGCTGTCGACCGCATTCGCCAGCCGGTCGGACGACTCTGACTTTTTGGCCGGATACGATCTGAATGGCGGGAACAGCCTGTTGCTTCCGAACCGGAATCTGGATTATGGATATGCGAAGATTGACCTCGGAGCAAGCTATCAGTTGCTTAACTGGGTCAGTATTTATGGCCAGACGGAAAACCTGACCAACAACCAGCACATCGCGCCCATCGGGTATCCCGCTCTGCCTGCGACCATCCGGTTGGGCCTCAAGCTCCAATGGGGAATCGGAAGCAACCGTTGAGGCGTTCAGGTGTGAGGATTCCCTGCGGGAGTCCTCACGCACCTGTTTGCGCGCCGCTACGGTTTGATGGTTGGACGGGGAACATCCTTGAGCCGATTCGCACCCTGGAAGGGAAGCATCCAGCCTGGATATTCCGGCGGCAAAGCACTGACTTCGTCAAGCAATCTAAATTCTTCCGCACTCAGCGTCAGGTCGACGGCAGCTAAATTGTCGGTGAGCTGATCCAGGCGCTTGGCTCCAACGATGACGGAGGTTACGACCGGCTTGGCCAGTAACCATGCCAGGGAAACGCGCGCCGGACTGCAATCATGCGCCTTGGCGATGGGAGCGATAGCATCGAGAATCTTCCATGCGCGCTCCTTGTCGACGATGGGGAAATCGAACTCTGACCGGCGCGTGCCTTCAGGCTTCGGGTTCTCGCGGCTGAACTTGCCGGAGAGCAGACCGCCGGCAAGAGGGCTCCAAACCAGCAGGCCGGTTTTCTCAGCTTCGAGAAGAGGGACGATATCGCGCTCAAGGTCCCGTCCGGCAATCGAGTAATAGGCCTGAAGAGTATCGAAGCGGGCGAGACCCTTGAATTGGGAGATGCCAAGCGCCTTGGCGATCTTCCATGCCTGCCAGTTCGATACACCGATGTAACGGACCTTCCCGTTGTTCACAAGTGTATCCAGCGCGCGCAGCGTTTCTTCGATGGGCGTGATGACGTCGTTGCCGTGGATCTGGTAGAGGTCGATGTAGTCGATTTGGAGGCGGCGAAGGCTGGCATCGACGGCGTCCATGATGTGGCCGCGGGAGGCTCCTACGTCGTTCCGGCCGGGACCGGTGCGCCCGAAGACCTTGGTAGCGACCACGACATCTTTGCGGGCGATGCCCAGGTTTTTGAGGGACTGGCCAAAAGTCTTCTCGCTTTGGCCTTCGGAGTAGACATCGGCGGTATCGAAGAAGTTGATCCCGGCGTCTAAGGAAGCCTTGATGAGTTCATCGGCGCCGCTCTGGTCCACTGTGCCGACGTTTTTCCAAAAACCAACGCCACCAAACGTCATAGTACCGAAGCAAAGAGTGGAAACAAGAAGTCCAGTATCGCCAAGCGTTTTGTATTGCATCGCAAGCTCCTTGCACCGATTGAATCGGCGCCCGCTATTGGACGTCTCGGGCGGGACCAAGGACTCAAATCGGTGGACTCGAATACGCCTCAGCTCTCTACCCTAACCCCGCAGGAAGTCCTTGGCCTTCTGGATCAGCACATCGCGGCTGATGTCGGAAATGGCGTTGGTCAGCGGGATGCCCTTGGGACAGACTTCGACACAGTTTTGCGCAAAGCCGCATTCCTGGATGCCGCCGTCGCCGGCCAGGGCGCGCAGCCGCTCTTCTTTGAAGACCTTGCCGGTGGGGTGATCGTTGAAAAGCTTTACCTGGGCGATTGTCGCTGCACCCACGAAGCCGGTGTCGTCGTTGAACTGCGGGCAGACCTCCATGCAGCAGCAGCAGGAGATGCAATTGGACAGCGGATAACTCGCCTCCTGCTGTTGCGGGAAAACCCGTGGGCCTGAGCCCAGATCGTAGGTGCCGTCCACCGGTACCCAGGCCTTGACGGCTTTGAGGTTCTCGAAGAGGACCGAGCGATCAACCTGTAAGTCGCGAACCAGCGGGAACTTTGACAGCGGCTCGATCTTGATGGGCTGCTCAAGATTGTCGACCAGCGAAGAACAGGCCATGCGGGCCTTGCCGTTGATCCTCATCGCACAGGAACCGCAGATCTCCTCCAGGCAGTTGGAGTCGTAAGTGATCGGCGTGGTGTCGACGCCGTCCGCAGTGACGGGGTTGGCGGCGATCTCCATCATGGCGGAAATGACGTTCATGCCGGGGCGCCACGGGAGTTCAAACCGCTCCCATATGGCGGGAGCATCGGGGCTGGCCTGGCGTTTGATTTCGAGTGAAACAGTCTTCGTTGCCATGAGGCGAGTCTCCCTTTGCTTATTTTGTTGCGGTGTAACTGCGCGGGCGCGGTTTGATGTACTGCGTGTCGACTTCCTCGTACTCGAAGCGTGGACCCTCAGGCGCTCCGGTAAAACTGGCCTTGGTCGTCTTCAGGAATTTCTCGTCGTTGCGGTCGGGGAAGTCCGGCTTGTAGTGCGCGCCGCGCGATTCGTCCCGCAACAACGCGCCGAGTGTAATGGTTCGAGAGAGTTCCAGCATATTCTTCAACTGGCGCGCGAAGGCGAAGCTGGTGTTGGCCCACTGGCTGCGGTCAGCGAGGTTTACGTTCTTATACCGATCCAGCAGCTCGACGATTTTCTCATCGGCCTGCTTGAGGCCCTTGTTGTAGCGGATAACCGTGACGTGTTCGGTCATGACCTGGCCCAGTTCGCGCCATAGCTTGAATGGGTTTTCCTTGCCTTCGTTCTTGAGCAGCTTGGCGTTGATTTCGCTTTGGCGGGCAATCTCCGCTGCATGTCCGCCGTCGCCTTCCTGGCCTTCCAGATTTTTCGCATACTTCAGAGCATTCGGCCCGCTGATGAATCCACCAAAGATGCAGCTGACCAGCGAATTGGCGCCCAGGCGATTGGCGCCGTGGTACTGGTACTCGCACTCGCCGGCCGCAAAGAGGCCGGGAATGTTCGTCATCTGATTGAAATCCACCCACAGGCCGCCCATGGTGTAATGCACGCCGGGGAAGATCTTCATGGGCACGTCGCGCGGATCGTCGCCGACGAACTTCTCGTAAATCTCGAGAATGCCTTCGAGCTTGCGATTGAGCGTGGCACGATCAATGTGTGTCAAGTCGAGATAGACCATCGGCTGCCCGTCGATACCCAGGCCGAATTCATAGACCACTCTGTGGATAGCACGCGTTGCCACATCCCGAGGGACAAGGTTGCCGTACTTCGGATACCACTCTTCGAGGAAATACCAGCGGTCCGCGTCGGGAATCTGCTTGATGGGGCGCTTTTCGCCGGCGTTGCGCGGAACCCAGACGCGTCCGCCTTCGCCGCGGGCCGATTCCGACATCAGGCGCAGTTTGTCTTCGCCAGGGATGCAGGTGGGATGGACCTGGATGAATTCGCCGTTGGCGTAGTACGCGCCCTGCTGGAAGACAGCCGAGTTGGACGAGCCGGTGCAAACAACGGAGTTGGTGCTCTTGCCGAAGATTGCTCCGTTGCCGCCGGTGGCCAGAATAATCGCGTCGGCGGGGAAGCTCCTGAGTTCCATCGTCCGCAGGTCGAGCGCCGTAATGCCACGCGCAACACCTTTGGAATCAATGACAGCGGAGAGGAACTCCCAGCCTTCGTATTTTTGGACCTTGCCTGCGGCCTCGTGGCGGCGAACCTGTTCGTCGAGCGCGTAGAGAAGCTGCTGTCCGGTGGTGGCGCCGGCAAAGGCGGTGCGCTGGTAAAGAGTGCCGCCAAAGCGCCGGAAGTCGAGAAGCCCCTCGGGGGTGCGGTTGAAGGGCACCCCCATGCGGTCGAGGAGGTCGATAATGGCCGGCGCCGCTTCGCACATGGCCTTGACCGGGGTCTGGTTGGCCAAAAAGTCGCCGCCGTAAATTGTGTCGTCGAAGTGCTTGTCGGTGGAGTCGCCTTCGCCTTTGAGGTCTTTGGCTGCATTGATGCCACCCTGGGCACAAACCGAGTGGGAACGCTTGACCGGGACGATCGAGAACAGGTCGACTGTGCCGCCGGCTTCGGCGATCTTGATGACGGCGGCCAGACCGGCCAGCCCTCCGCCAACCACGATGATTCTTGGTGCTGCCATTGAGTATTCCTTATAAACCAGTTGTCAGTGATCGGTTGTCAGTCGTTCTTGTCCGGTTGACTGCGGCGGCTCATTCGATTGCCTTAGCCGATCGACCCGGTTTCAAGATTGTTCAATGGGATTGCGAGGCTGCCAGTATGCAGATTCAAAAATGTGCCCTGACTATCAACCCTCGACACCTGTCCACTGGGTGTAATGTTCTCCGGCACGTTTGGATACTTGCCGCCCACAAATGCCCAGATGCTGGCCAGCCCCATGACCACGAGAATTACGCCGAGCGCGGCGCATACATAACCGAAGCGCTTGCGGGCGGTTGCGCCGGGCGTAATACCCCATTTCGCTGCGAAAAGCCAGATTCCGTAAGAGAAGTGCCAGCAGATGGCGATCATGGCGATGATGTAAACAGCCAGCATCCACGGGTTTGCGAGTTCCTGTTGCACCTTGGCGAAGGAGGCATAGGGATTCTCAGGCAGGGAAATGCCGGTAAAGCGCTGCCGGTAAACGTGTTGCCCGATATAAAGGATGGCGATCAGCCCGGTCCATCGCTGAGATACATACATCCAGTTGCCGGCCCACGGGTAGTAGACGATGTTCGACTTGCCGCGCAGCCAGATCCACACTCCATAAAGGCCGTGATAAAGAATGGGCAGGAAAATGAACACCCACTCCAGAACCCGAACCATCGGCAAGCCGTTCAGAAACTTGACTTGCGCCCCGTAGGCGATCGGTCCCTTGAGTGCCTCGAAGTTTGAGAGCAGGTGCTCCAAAAGGAAGGCGCCGATGGGAATAATGCCGAGCAGCGAGTGCAGCTTGCGCAGGATAAAGCTGTATCCCTGGGCGGCCCTGAGCGGCTGTACGCCGGGTTTCAAAGCAGGCGCAGCAGAATGTTGAGCAGTTGCCATGGAATTCTTGGGCTCCTAAAGGCTTCAGAGGTAGGCGGTTTCAGAATGAGGGACAATAACGCTTTGTCTTGTTTCAGTTGCATTATTCGTGTCGCGCATCACTGCCGTCAAGGAGTCGCGCGCCGTTGAACCGCTATACAAGACCAGTCGAACGAATTCAACCCTGCAGCATAGGCAGCAGCGCGGCAATGGCGCGGCCTCGGTGACTGAGCGACAGCTTGGTTTCAAGATCGATTTCGGCCATGCTGCACCCGCGTAAAGGAAGGTAGAAGAGCGGGTCGTAGCCAAACCCGCCAGTGCCCCGAGGAGCGTCCAGGATCAGGCCCTCCACAGTCCCTTCGACGTTATGCAGGGCCTCGCCATCGCGTGCCGCAACCAGAACGCAGCGGTAGCGGGCGGTGCGCTTTTCTGCAGGTACACCGGCCAGGCGCTGCAGCAGGACCATGTTGTTCCAGACGTCGGTGTTGTCGTTGGCGTCCGGCGAATCAACCAGGCCAGAGTCGGCAGCGAAGCGCGCGGAGCGGACACCGGGGGCGCCGTCGAGGGCGTCGACCTCAAGGCCGGAGTCGTCGGCCAAAACCAATTCGCCGGGGACGAAGCGAGAATAATAGACAGCCTTGAGGGTTGCGTTCGCGGCAAACGTGGCTCCGTTTTCTTCTGGAACAGCGATTTTATCTAGTCTTGGAAGCGGCTCGATGCTGATGGAGAATTCTTGCGCGGCGATGCGGAAGTCGCGCAGCTTACCTTGGCTGGTGGTCGCGGCGAAAAGACTTAAGCCCATAGGGAAAGTGTAGCGGGTGACCGCAGGGCGCTGTCAGCCAGTGGGGAGCGCTCGGCAATCTCGAGGGCGCCTGCCAGAACATTCTTTCGCATCAGTCGGTAAAACGCCGCTTCACCTCCTGGAAGGAGGTGTCGATAATAGCCCATGGGTGAAGTCCGCCACGGCGGACGCAACCCTGGGAGAAAGTCCCAACTCATTGCGCCGCCCCGTAGGGCGCGGCTCGAACCCCCGCAATTCTAGTGACATTCCCGATTCGCGCAATCCCCGAATCGGCCCGCCAACAATTCAAAAGTCCAACTCGATCCCAAAGCGAGATTCTTTGACAACCGAACCGCCGCTTATTTAAGGTTCTTCCGTCTGGAAAATATTTCATTTGGTAAACTTGGGCGATTCTCAACATCGCAAACACTGCCGCCTTCCCAAGCAGGGGGAGCAGGTTGCACAATGGTCAGGCTTTCGTTCAAGGACAGGGGAGTGAGATGAAAAAGCGGGTTGCTTGCTGGGCGGCATGTGGATTGGTTTTCGGAGCGATGACATTCTTTCTCAGGGCGCAGTCGGCAGCGGGCGTCACCGAGGCGGGGCCTCAACAATTGCGCGTGGACGACCTCGCGACGCCGCTGGGAATCGACGACCCATCCCCAAGCTTTTCTTGGCAGTTGCAGGACGCGACCCGCGGCGCAAAACAGACCGCCTATGAGGTGCTGGTCTCATCGAGTGCGGAATTAGCGAGCCAGGGCAAGGCGGATGTGTGGGATAGCGGGCGGATCGAGTCCGGCGCATCGCTCAATGTGCATTATGCAGGACCTGCCATCAAGCCCAGCACACGGTATTTCTGGCGGGTAAAAGTGTGGGGAGTCGGCGGCAAGCCGTACACCGATAGTGCGTCAAGTTGGTGGGAGACAGGCCTGTTGACCCAGGATGCCTGGAAAGCAAGCTGGATCGGCTATGAGACTCCGGAAGAGGATGCGGTGCGTCATGCGCCGGCTGCATGGATCGCGAGTCCCGACGCCAAATCCCTCGCTACAGAGAAATCGCCGGAGCAGCACTTTGCCTACCTCCAGACCGTGACCCTAACTGAGCCAGTGACGGCCGCCGCACTTTATGCAACAGGGCAGGACACGGTTTCCGCCTGGGTCAACGGAGCGCAAGTGCTTGCCGCCGATCCGCTTCCCGCATGGAAGCACTTGCCATGGAAGAAGTTTGTGCGTGGCGATGCGACAGGCAAGCTGACCCAGGGTGCAAACACGATTGCGATTGAGACGGTGCATTATGGAACGGCACCGGACGACGCGCCGCCGATGATTGCCACGCTTGTTGTCCAGTACGAAGACGGAACAACCGCAGCGTTCGCGAGCGGTCCTTCGTGGAAGTCAGCGATTCATGCAGCGACAGGATGGCAGCAGAAGGGCTTCGACGATGCGGGATGGAAATCTGCCGTGACCTGGTCGCAGCATCCAGGGCAGATGAACGCACGCGTCGAGCATCCGTGGATTCCCGACACCGTCAAAGCGCTGCGACAGACTTTTTCAGTCGACAAGCCGGTGAAGTCGGCTCGGCTCTATGCAACCGCGCTGGGCGCTTACGAGATCATCTTGAACGAAGATCGTGTTGGCGCGGATGTTCTCGCGCCCGGTTGGACAGACTATCGCGAGCATGTGAAATATCAGACCTACGACGTGACATCGCAGGTGAAGCGCGGGGACAATGCCATCGGTGCGCTGCTCGCCCCAGGCTGGTACGAGGATTCGCTGGAGTGGTTCCAGCAGCCCAACAACTACGGCGACACGCCACCCGCTCTGCGAGCGCAGTTGCGCATTGAGCACGACGACGGCAGCGTCGAGTGGATTTCAACGGACAACACTTGGCTGGCCAACCACACCAGCATTCAGCATTCCGAAATCTACGACGGCGAAACGCAGGACGCGCGCCTTGCCACGCCAGGATGGGACACAGCCGGCTATAACTCATCGTCGTGGTTCGCCGCAGTCGCCATCGAACCCAAGCCAGTCACAATCGAGGCGCAGGACTTCGAGTCGATTCGATTAGAGCGCACGTTGGAGCCGAAGTCCATGACCGAGCCGAAGCCCGGCGTCTACGTTTATGATTTTGGCCAGAATTTTTCCGGCGTTGAGCGGCTTCGCGTTTCAGGTCCTGAAGGCACGAATGTGCAGGCGCGTTTTGCGGAGATCGTCAACGCGGACGGGACGATTTATACCGACAATCTGCGCACGGCCAAGGCAACCGATCACTTCATCCTGAGCGGCGACGGTGTCGAAGAATTCACGCCGCAATTCACCTTCCATGGGTTTCGCTATCTTGAACTGACGGGCCTGCCCGCTGCACCAGCCAAAGACGCTGTCGCTGGATTGGTCTTCCATACGGATGCTCCCTTCACAGCCAAGCTCGAAACCGGCAGCACGATGATCAACCAGCTTTGGAGCAACATACTCTGGGGACAGCGCTCGAACTTTGTCGGCATCCCCACCGACTGCCCACAGCGGGACGAGCGGCTCGGCTGGATGGGCGATGCGGAGGTTTTCTGGCGCACCGCAACCTACAACATGGACCTCGCTCCATTTTCGCGCAAGTTCGGAGGCGACATGCGGGCCACGCAAGTCGGCTCGCCGTACTTTGGCATTTATTCACCGGGAACCGTGACGCCGAATGCGGGCTTCGCTGCTGGTTGGAGCGATGCCGGCGTCATCATCCCGTGGACCTCGTGGGTGCAGTCGGGCGATACCAGCGTGATCGATCAGAACTGGGCGGCGATGGAAAAGTATCTTGCTGCGATCGATGCAAGGAATCCCGATGGGCTGTGGATCCACGAGTCAGGGACCGCGTTTGGCGACTGGCTTTCGCCGGAAGGCAAGACGGATTATGGGCTGATCGCAACTGCGTATTGGGCCTATGACGCAACGCTTATGCGGCAGATGGCGCATGCAACCGGCAGAACGCAGGACGAAGCAAAGTATGCGCAGCTATTTGAGAAGATCCGCGTAGCATTCCAGAAGAATTATGTGCACGCAGATGGGTTTGTTGCCGGCGGCGATAACAGCCCATCGCAGTTTGGAGGCATCAACAATCCCAACGCCAAGAGCAAGGGCGGCGACACGCAGACCGGATATGTGCTCGCTTTGCATATGAACCTGGTGCCGGAAGCGCTGCGCGCCAAAGCCGCACAAAAGCTTGCGGACAAGATCGAAGCCAATCATGGTCTGCTTGCAACGGGCTTTCTCGGTACGCCGTATCTGCTGGAGGAACTCACCAAGAGCGGGCATACGAAGCTGGCTTACAGGTTGCTCCTGAATACTGAATATCCGTCGTGGGGCTACCTCGTGGGTCACGGCGCGACAACCATGTGGGAGCGCTGGAACGGCGACCAGATGAAGGCCGATCCAAGCATGAATTCCTACAACCACTACGCGTACGGGGCGGTGGCCGACTGGATCTATCGCTATGCGGCCGGTGTGGACACAACGCCGCTCGATGCCGGTTTCCATACGGTCGTTTTGCATCCGGTATTCGACGCGCGACTGGGGAGCCTCAGCTTCGACTATGCTTCGTCCTACGGCCCCATTCATTCCGAGTGGACCGTGAAGGGAACAGCGGCTGATTGGCATCTGACGATCCCGGCAAACACAACCGGGTGGCTGTCTCTGAGCGCGTCCGAAGCAGCGAAGTACAAGCTCGATAGCGCGCCACTAACTCAAAGCAAGACGGTCAAGGCTGTAACTCGCGACGGTAAGAGTGGCTATGAATTAGAACCCGGGAGTTACAGCTTCCAGGTCGGTGTCGAGTAGAGAGACTCGAGTGTTCTGAGTCTGAAACACGCAACACAAAGCTGGCTGTCATTCTGAGCGAACGGGGCCCCGAACGTCTTTCAGTTCGGGGGTGGTGAGTCGAAGAATCTGCATTTGTTCTTCGATGAACTTCAAACTCACAACACTAGAAGGAGAGGCATTGTCCATCATCGCGGGAATCGGATGGCACATAGTCGGCGCTGCATCGGCTGCTTCTTTCTACGCGCCCATCGAGAAGGTCAGGAAGTGGTCGTGGGAGACAACCTGGGCCGTAGCCGGTCTGTTCTCCTGGATTTTGCTGCCGATTTCCATAAGCTTGTTGTTGCTTCCAAACTTTGTTGACTTTTATGCATCAATCGGGTCGCACGTACTTATACCTGTGGCGCTCTTCGGAGCGATGTGGGGCGTGGGCAATGTCGGCTACGGCCTGACTATGCGGTATCTAGGCATGTCTCTCGGGATCGGAATCGCTATTGGCGTCACGCTGGTTGTAGGCACTCTGATTCCACCCATCCGCCACGGACAGGCTGCGATGCTGTTTACCACCAAGGGCGGGTTGCTGACGATGGCGGGCGTATTGGTTGCGCTGATCGGCGTCTCGGTCGTGTCGTATGCCGGTCATCAGAAGGAACTGAAAACGCGCGGGGAAGTGCGGGAGTTCAACCTGAAGCTGGGATTGCTGCTGGCCATTCTCTGCGGCGTGTTTTCTTCGGGGATGTCGTTTGCCATTGACGCCGCAAAACCGATGGAAGCAGCAGCGCTGCATCTGGGGGTGAACCCGCTGTATGCGGCGTTGCCGAGTTATGTATTCATCATGGGCGGCGGCGCGATTGTGAATTTCAGTTACTGCTTCATCCGGCTCGCAGTGCTGAAGAAGATCTCACTGAAAGACGACCTGGCACAGCCCGGAGCAACGCTCGGAAAGAATGCAGCTCTCGCCGCTACGGGCGGAATCATGTGGTATCTCCAATTCTTCTTCTACGCATGGGGCGCGGCGAATATTCCGCAGCACTTGTCGTACGTGAACTGGATGCTGCACATGAGTATCTATGTGCTGTGCGGCGGACTTGTGGGGTTGGCGCTCGGCGAGTGGGCCGGTGTGGGAAGCAGGCCGGTACGGATCCTCTGGGTTGGCATGGCGGTGATTATTCTTGCGGCTAACCTGGTAGGGTTGGGGCTAGCTTCGTAACCAAATACGCCTACGGGATTCGTGCGCATGACTGATTCAGGAGTCAATTAAGGCAGCGGCAGAACACTATCCAATCCAGTTGCGATCAGGTCATCGCGAAGCCTTGCCACGTTCGTAAACTGGATCGCCTGCATGCCAAGCGCCTGTGCCGCCTGTATGTTGACAAGCTTGTCATCGATGAACAGGGCTTCCCCCGGGCTCACGCCGAGCTCCTTGAGCACATGGTGATAGATCGCCGGATCGGGCTTGGCCATGCGCAGTTCAAAGCTCCAGACAAGAACGTCGAAGCGGGGAAGCCAGTCAAACTCGCGCTTCATGTTCTCCAGAACGTTGTCGCCCATGTTCGAGAGGATGGCGGTAAGAATACCCCGCTTCTTGAGCTCGAGCTGCCAGGCAAGCATTGCTGGGTTCTGCGTGGTCCACATGCGGGCGTCCCACTGGTTCAACTCTTGAATCGCGCCGGGGCTGAGGCTCAACTCTGCATCGAGGTTCAACTTCTGCCAGAATTCGAGGCCTGTGAGTTTGCCCTCGTCATACGCGTGGCGATCCCTCCAGTAGAGGGCTTCAAACCGCTCCGGCGGTAGTCCCGTGATCCGCAATAGGGCATCATGGGCCTTGGCGTCTTTCTGATTTGTCAGGACCATTCCATAATCGAAGACAACCGCGCGCAGTGCCAATGTTCCTCCCCAGTGTTCGGTTTTTGTGCCGCGTCCGTGTATGGTGGAACGGGACGCCTGCTCTTATTGTGCACGACGGATTTGCGGAGCTCAGGTTCAGGCTGAAGGCTGACAGCTGATTACCAGCGTCGGGTTGGAGTTATGCGCTTTTCGCGGCGAACGGGCTGGAACATGGAGGAAAGCTGGCTGGCGCGCGCTCACCGGCTGCGCGCGCAGGCCGGGCTGCCCATTGCCGACCTGACCGCCTCAAACCCAACCCGCTGCGGCTTTACCTACTCCGCGGACCTGTTGCAATCGCTGGCCCGCCCTGAGGCATTCGATTACGATCCGCAGCCGCGTGGAACCTTGCATGGCCGCCGGTCTGTCTGCCAGTACTATGCAGATCACGGCGCCCCGGTTAAGCCGGAGCAGGTTGTGCTCACCACCAGCACCAGCGAGGCGTACAGCTATCTCTTCCGCCTGCTTTGCGACCCCGGCAGCGAAGTTGTTGTCGTTCAACCGGGCTATCCGCTCTTCGATTTCTTAGCCACGCTCGACGATGTACAGCTGAAAGCAGCTCCGTTGTTCTACGACCACGGTTGGCAGATCGATCCGGAGGGGCTGCGGCGGACGATCACTCCCTTGACACGCGCCATTGTGCTGGTGAACCCGAACAACCCTACCGGCCATTTCACCAAACCATGGGAGGCCGAGGAATTGGCGCGGTTGTGCGGAGAACACGACCTGTCGCTAATCGTCGATGAGGTGTTTCTGGACTATGCCTTCGTGGGGGCCTTTGCGGGCCCGCCCAAAAGCTTTGTCTCTGGCCTCGCAGGCGTTCCGGTCTTTGTCGTCAGCGGGCTAAGCAAGATTGCCGGTTTGCCGCAGATGAAAGCCGCCTGGATTGTGGCCAGCGGGCCGGAGGCGGCGCTTGCTCTCGATCGCCTGGAAGTCATCGCAGATACATTCCTGTCAATGAACGCGCCAGTGCAGTGTGCTTTGCCCAAATGGCTGGAAGGGCGCGCAGCCATCCAGAAGCAGATCAGGGAGCGGATAGCGGCGAACCTGGGGGAGCTGGATCGGCAGCTGGGCGAAGTCCCTCAAGTTACCAGGCTCGAGGTGGAGGGGGGATGGTATGCGGTGCTGCGCATTCCCGCTCTAGAACCTGACGAGCAGACCGTGCATGCCTTGTTGGAGTGTGGGGTATGGGTGCATCCGGGGTACTTTTTCGGCATGGCCGAATCCGGTTGGCTGGTGGTAAGCCTGCTTGCGGGCTCGAGCGAGTTCAGCATGGGAGTAACCATCCTGGTTAACTATTTGCGAACGCATCAAGGTGGTAATAGTACTGACGTTTAGTTGCAAGTACTTGTTGAGCTATTGCGGTATAAGTTGTTGATTAATAAATAATCAGTGGCTGTGGAATTATCGAATTTACAGGGTGCGGAGAAACGGATTGCTTTTGTGTTCGGCTGCAATCGTCGTGGCTGGCCCATGGCCCGGAAGTACCTTCGTTTCTCCGGGGAGTTGCAATAAACGCGATTCGATGGAGTCGATAATCTGGTCGTAGTTGCCGCCAGGCAAATCCGTACGGCCGATGCTCCCGGCAAAGAGCGTGTCGCCAGCGATTAGGAGCTTAAGCGGCGCAAAGTGGAGGCAGATGGAGCCCTGCGTGTGGCCGGGGGTATGGATCACCTTGGCGGGGCAGGCATTGAGGCCCACAGTTAGGCCGTCCGTCAGCAACTCGTCGGGCGGGGCAGTCTCCGGGGTGGGAATTCCGAGCCATCCGGCCTGAGTATCCATGATCTTCAACTGCGGCAGGTCATTTTCATTCAGCAGAATGGGCGCGCCGGTGAGCCGTTTGAGCTTGAGTGCGCCCCCCACGTGGTCGATATGCCCGTGCGTGATGAGAATCTGCTTCAGCTTAAGGCCAAGTTCGGTAAGCCGGCGGTGGATACGGGTTATATCGTCGCCTGGGTCGATAACAATAGCCTCGCCCGCCGTTTCGTCGCCAAGGATCGTGCAGTTGCATTGCAACGGGCCAACGGGAAAGGTCTCAATGATCATGGAACTATCTTACCCTCGACTGGGTGCACCAGGTCTCGCTGCTGAGACCTGGCAAAGTCCCCCACAAACTCAGGAAAAAGTCGGAATTAACGAAGCCATAAGCTAACTCGCCAGCCGACTCACTTCGCACAATGGAATTGGCTCGCTGCATCTGCTCGCCATTTCCGGCTTGCGGAACGTGATCGCATAGAATTTCCCGTCCTTCAGCATTTCCAGATGGATTTCTTCCATCTCCGGCGGCACCAGGTCAATCGGTACGGTCACCGCTTCGTTGCGCTCCTTGTAAAAGCTGCTGACAAACGGAATGTTTTCATACGTGCTCTTCACATATTCTTCGGTTTCATCTTCGATCATCAGACGGGCGCCCGGCTTGGCGACACGAATCATTTCGCGGATAGCTTTTGGCCGATCGGTGAAGAAGTTGAAAGCTCCAGCGGTATAGACAACGTCGAAGCTAGCGTCGGCGAAGGGCAGCCTCTCGGCGTTGCCCAGGTAGAGGTCGGCATCCATCCCCCAGCGGCTCATGTTTGCCTGACACTTGGCCAGCATTTCCTGGGAGAGATCCAAGCCGGACAGTTTTACGCCGCGCGGAAGATATTTGAAGTTGAGGCCCGTGCCGACCGAGGTTTCAAGCACCGAATCGCCGGGCTGTACTTCAAGAAGATCCATGTAATTCCGGAAATACGAGTCCAGAGCGATCCCTCGAAAGGCGCTGAAGAAGCGCTGCGTGTCGTCGTAGAAGCCGCCGATGGTCTCGTAGACATGGTTGTATTTGCCGTTGTCGCCAGTTAGGTCATCTTGCTTCAGGAAGACTGGAATTTCGTTGCGAACGGAGAACTGCTCGCCGGAAGTGCTGGCCAGCGATTCGCGGCCCTGATTGGTGACCACATGCAAGGGCTCGCCTGTAAAAGGGCTTTGCAGCAGGGAAACAGAGTCCGCCCGCTCAGCCCATGTGCGGCGTTGATCCCGATGGACAAGCGCAAGGATGCTCAAGGCTGCTGCTCCAGCGGCGCATGTCCAGGCAAAAACTGTGCCAACCAGGGCTTGCTGCGGTATCTGAGTCGAGCTGATGCGGGACAAGATTAATAGCCCCTCGGCGCAGAAGAAAATTGTCGCGAACCAGGCTACTCCTCCACGGATTCTCTCCGCCCGAAATTCCTGGTTCCACATCCATACAAGAACGGACGCAAACCACAAGGTGAGGAATGTCTGAATTCCTGTCCCAGTTGCAGTTGATGTGTGCAGTCGCGGCTCGATGAACATGTGAAATACCATGGCCGCAAGAGGGAACGGAAGTGTAGACAGCAACCCCGGCAGGCGCGGACTCGTGAGCCGGTGAAATGTAAGCGGCAGAACGCCGAGGGCGACGATCAGCAGGCTCCAGCCAAGATACTCGAGCGCCGGGATCGGGCCGGTAAGAGGGAAGCTGCGCCAATTGAACAGAAGACCGGGAAGGTAGTTGATAACCACGATCCACAGGAATCCGCGCAAGGGGCGTTGCGTCAAAACGAACCAGACTCCCAGAACGGGGCCTGTCCATGTGCCGATAGCGGGGATGAAAAAGCCTGCAATGTACAGCCCGGCAACAATCCAGGCCACAATCTGCGTCCAGCGGTTATAGCGAATTTCAGTAGGCATCTTGTTGGCTCCTTGCTATGCGTGTGTGTTCCTGCACGCTGGTTGGGGACCTCCAACGCCGTTTAGTAGTTGCCGGAAACGGGGATCGGTTCCGGTGCCTGCGGACTTGGACTCTGCTGCGTTTCCTCTAAGGTAAGCATGGCCAGTGCGGCTTCGCTCCACTCCAGGCTGGCGCGCAGGTGGGCCTCGCCAAATTTGAGCGTAAGCATCCAGAAGGGAAACCCGCGTTGGTGCGAGCTGTGCGCCCGGGCCAGGGGTTCCAGTTGCAGCAGAGTCGCGAGCATGGTTCGGTTCTTTTCCTGGAATTTACGAATGTGCGCGATGGAAACCTCGGGAGCGGCTTCCACGCCAAAAAAGAGCTTGAGCAGAAATTCGTCGCGAGGCGGGTCGTCACGGTAGGGAACAGCAAGCCAATCCTGCAACACGCTTCGGCCGGCGGGGGTGATGGAGTACTCCTGGCGCCTGGACCGAACCTGGGATGCCGACTTGTTGGGGGCGATCAGGCTGTCGGCTGCCAGGCGCTTGAGGGTTGGGTAGATCTGGCCAAAGCTCTCGCCCCAGAAGAACCCGACAGTCTGCTGAATCGTCTTGCGGATCTCGTATCCGGACTGATCGTCGTGTATGGCGAGGATTCCGAGAATCACGAAGGCTGTTTGGCTTCGTTGCATATAGCTGCAAGATATATCTACTAGATATAATTGTCAACAGAAATCAAGATTCTGTTCTCTTTTGTCGTGAGCAGCAAAAACGGCATGCCCTGAAGGCACGCCGTCGGTCGATTCTTTCCGGAGCGACGCGGTCTACTTGCCGGGTTTCGCGGGAGCGGAAATGGGAGCCGCCTTGGTGCCCGAGAACACCGAGTGAGAACTGGTAGTGCGATCGTAAAGCACGGTCAGGCTGAGCGAGGTGATCATGAAAATGACTGCCGACCAGGTGGTGAGACGGGTAAGGACGTTGGCCGCCGCACGTGGGCCAAATGCCGTCTGCGAACCCTGGCCGCCAAACGCGCCTGCGAGGTCGGCGGAACGGCCCTGCTGCAGGAGGACAACTCCAATAAGGAACAGGCACACGATCACGTGCACAACGACAACGAAGTAAAGAAGAATCTGCATTCCTAGGCTGCTTTCTCACCCTCGTCCAGTTGATCCGGAGGAGGATTTGGTGCGGAGGAGGGGACTTGAACCCCTATGCCTTGTGGGCGCCAGCACCTCAAGCTGGTGCGTCTGCCAATTTCGCCACCTCCGCTTAAGGTGAACTCATCGAGTATACCAAAGGATGTGTAGGTTAAGGAAGGTTGCAGAGTATGGCTCTGCGCCTGCCGGGAACAGAATCAGTGAGCAGACTGCCCTGCCGCTGCCATCTTATCGCGCAAGCGCTTTTCCGCATCGGCGCTCCAGTATTTGCAGTCCAGCCGGATGAAGACCGAGGTATACGGAACCGCCATATTGGTTTTGAGAACCAGAACACTGAAGTGCTGCGACGCTTCTTCGATATTGGCGATGATGCGGTCGTGCGGCAGCGACTCGACCGGATACGGACGGAGCAGATCGGCAATTTCAGTGCGGTAAGCGGCGGCGCCGGGGGCATCCTGTTCAGTTACAAAAGGCAGTTCCGCGTCCATCTGAATGATCGGCCGCACATGAATGGATCTGTCGATCGCGCCCAGCACGTGCCGAATGACTTCCAACTGCCCCGCGTCGGTTTCGACGGTCTCTATTCCGGGACTTGATTGCAGGGGGTAAGCGGAGTCGACGATCAGGATCCAGTTGCGATGGCCGAGCAGAGGCATGGAATCTGCGACTTTGGCCCTCCAGGTTGGAGGCGTGGGCGTCTGGGCGGTGAGGATGCACGGGAGCAGGAGGCTGAAAACAAGCAGAACTTTGCGCATGAGATCGATCCTATCGGTAGGGACGCGTGAGCGTGCAACCGCGCTCAGCGACGATTAGAACACTACACTACCGGAGGTCTGAGTGTAAGTGCCGACACGCCACGCCTAGCCGATCAGCCGCTTCATCCACGCGGCCAGGGCTTGTTGGTCAGGCGTTCCGGCGGCGTGCGCGGCTTGCACATTCACACGCTCCTCGGGCTCGCGATTCTGGCTGATCTTGAATTTGCCTTCAATGCGGGAAATCGGGATGCGAAAGCCCTGAATTCCAGCCAACATCGTTCGGCGGAAACCATGGGTCATAGCATTCCACCGTTCGGCGAAGGCTGGTTCATTGGCTTGAATCAGGCCCGCCAGCAGAGCTTCTTTCCCGGCTTCATCCTCGACCAGTTCCAGCGTTCCATAGGCGTGAACAGCGATGTAGTTCCAGGTCGGAACCGAGAGCTCTTCAACATACAACGTCGGCGAAACATAGCTATGCGGTCCGGGAAAGATCACCAGTGTCTCGCGCCCGGCGAGTGCCTGCCAGTGGTGATTGGCCTTGGCAAAATGCCCTTCAATCAGTCCGTGTGGGCCTTGGTCCTTGACCACGAGGGGAAGATGCGTAGCCACGAGCGGTGCGGGAGCATCCGGTCTTGCCTGCGGTCCGAAGAGGATGGCGAAGGAGTAGGCCTGCATGGCCTCAATAAGGATGGAGCGGTCCGCGACCTGGTTAAATTTGGGTGAATACATGGGACTCCTAGTGGATGCGCTCGAAGCGGAAGCCGGCTTCGCGCAGGGCGTGGCTGATGGCTGTGATGTGGGTTGCGCCGCGGGTTTCTATGGTGACATCGATAACGGTTTCGCTCAGACTCACGCCATAGTAGGCGCGATTGTGAAGTGTTTCGACAATGTTGGCGCGTTCGCGGGCAAGAATCTGTGTAAGTTGCAATAGCGCGCCGGGGCGATCCTGCAGGTAGACGCGGACACGCAGCAGACGGCCGTCTTTCACCAGGCCGCGCTCGATAATCTTGGCCAGCAGTGTGACGTCGATGTTGCCGCCGCAGACCAGGACCACGGTGCGGCGATGGCGGAGCTTGGTTTTCGCCTGGACTACAGCGGCCAGTGCTGCCGCGCCCGCGCCCTCGGCAAGCGTTTTTTCCTGCTCCAGAAGCATCAGAATCGCGCTTGCAATTTCTTCGTCGTCGACTGTAACGATTTCATCCACGTAGCGGGAGACGAGCGGCAAAGTCAGGTCGCCGGCCCGTCGGACGGCAATGCCATCCGCGATGGTTGCTTCGGGCGCGATGGTGACGGGATGGCCCGCCTCGCGAGCTCGCAGCATGGAGGGCAACTTCTCCGGCTCGACGCCGATTACACGGATGCGGGGGTTGGTTTCCTTGAGAGCGCAGGCCACGCCGCCAATGAGCCCGCCGCCTCCGATCGGAACCACCACGGCCTCAATGTCGGGAACCTGTTCCAGCAGTTCGAGTCCAATCGTTCCCTGGCCGGAGATCACTTCCGGATCGTCGAAGGGATGAATAAAGGTGCGACCCTCTTCGAAGCGTCGGCGCAGAGCCTCTTCGCACGCCTCGTCGTAGCTGGCGCCGAACAGAATCACCTCCGCACCATAGCCGCGCGTGGCGGCGACCTTGATCTGCGGAGTGGCCAGCGGCATGACGATCAGCGCCTTGATGCCACGGGCTGCCGCGTGAAAGGCGACGCCCTGGGCATGGTTCCCGGCGCTGGCGGCGATCACTCCACGCTTGCGTTCGGTCTCGCTCAAGGTGAGCAGCTTGTTCAGCGCGCCCCGCTCCTTGAACGAGCCGGTGCGCTGCAGGTTTTCAAGCTTCAGGTGCAGCGGCAGGCCGGTAAGTTCCGAGAGGTGGTGCGAGAGCTGGCATGGCGAGACGTGGATGCCGTCGCCGATGCGGGCGCGGGCCGTTTGAATGCTGGTGAGAGAGACGGATTCCAAAAGGCGTTCTCCTTGGAAGCAGGCAATAAAAGATGAGACAGGGAATGAAAAACCACCAACCGCATCCGCGGGTGGTGGCCTGTGTAGTGCTCTACTACTGAATCCGGTGGATCAGGCTTCGCTTCCCGCGCATGAGTTGAAGCTGCTAATTCGAAGCTTGTGCATCGACGCAACGCCGTGCAAGTGCGGACGACATTGTCTCATCGAGAGGAGAAATTGCATGACGTTGAGCCAAGTAAAGCAGAGGTGCAAGGGGCGAGTCAAGACGAGGCCTTGTTTCCAATGGTGTTCTTGCCACGCGGCGAATGAGGCTTCTTCGTCCGCATGTGGTTCAAGTCTCGACTGGCGCGGCGCGGTGGACCGGGTTTGTTCTCCAGATCGAATGCCGCATTCACCAGCGCAATATGCGAGAAGGCCTGAGGGAAGTTGCCGACCAGGCGTCTGCGCTGGACGTCGTACTCCTCTGAGAGCAGGCCCAGGTCGTTGCGCAGCTTGAGTAATCTCTCAAATAGTTTTCTCGCATCGGCCTCGCGGCCAATGGCTTTGAGGCTGCTCACCATCCAGAAGCTGCAGGCCAGAAAAACGCCTTCTCCCTCGGGAAGTCCATCTTCCACCTTCGCGGTGTTGTAGCGCATCACCAATCCCGCGGGCATGAGTTCGCGCTCAATGGCCTCGACCGTCGCTTGGACACGCGGATCGCTGCCGGGCAGAAACCCCACCGTCGGCATCAGCAGCAGAGCGGCATCCAGTTGCTGAGATCCATAGGCCTGCACAAAGCAGTTCTTCTTCTTGTTGAATGCCCGGGCGCAAATCTCGTCATGAATCGTGTCGCGTATGTTCTTCCATCTTTCAACCGGAGCATCGTAATGCAACTGCTCGGCCAGCAGCACTGCGCGATCGAATGCGACCCAGGCCATCATCTTCGAGTGGGTAAAATGCTGCGGTCCGCCGCGCGTTTCCCAGATGCCTTCATCCGGTTCCTGCCAGATTGTTTCCAAATGATCGAGCAGGGAAATGAGCACGCGGAAATCATCCTCGGTGTGACGGCCCATGCTGTGCTGCGCATGGTAAAAGGAGTCGAGCATTTCGCCATAAATATCGAGCTGCACCTGCCCCGAGGCAGCATTCCCCACGCGAACAGGCCTGGAGTTTTCGTAGCCGGGAAGCCAATCGATATTCCACTCCTGTAGCTGTCTTTCGCCTTTGAGGCCGTACATGATCTGCACCTGTTCAGGGCTGCCGGCAAGGGCGCGCAGCAGCCAGTCTTGCCATGCCGCGGCTTCGTTGAAGTAGCCGCCATTGGCCAGGGCCAGCAGGGTAAACGTAGTGTCGCGGAGCCAGCAATAGCGGTAGTCCCAGTTGCGCACGCCGCCTATCTCCTCCGGCAGGGATGTGGTGGCACTGGCAACCATACCGCCGGTGGGCCGGTAGATCAATGCGCGCAGCACGATGAGCGAGCGTTCGATGGCTTCGAGATATTTGCCTTTGTAGTGAAGCCGTTTTACCCAGCGATGCCAGCGGAACTCACAATCTTTGAGGGTCGCTTCGGTGTCGATCTTCCGTGGGCGGGGCTTGTGCGAAGGGCCGAAAGTAAGCGAGAAAGTCACGCGATCGCGTTTGCCCACGGTGAAATCGGCGACTGTCTTGAGGTTCTCCCCATAGGTGGGAACGGATGCTCGCAGGATGACCAGGTTCGGCCCGGCAATGGCGCGGACGCCGTCTTTTATGTGTGTAACCCACGGCACGGTGCGGCCATAGTCGAAGCGCAGCGCCAGTTCCATGCGGACCGGGACTTTTCCGCGAATGCCCTCGACGATGCGGACAATGAGGGAATTTCGTTGCCGCACCGGCATGAAATCGATAACTCGAAACGATCCATTCTGATGCTCGAAAGTAGTTTCGAGAATCAGCGTGTGGGGGCGATAGCGGTGACTGGTCTTCCATCTGCCTTTTGCGGGAGTGATCTTCCAGTAGCCGTTTTCCTCGGTGCCGAGCAGCGCGGCGAAGCAGGCGTCGGAAGAAAAATCGGGCCAGCAAAGCCAATCGATGGAGCCATTCCTGTCCACCAGTGCGGCGGTTTCGCAGTCCCCTATCAGGGCATAGTCTTCAATTCTCGCGGCCATAGTTTTTGAGCGACTGCGGTCTCTCTTACCATCGGATTCGGGCCTGGTGCGGTGCCCTTTCTAACTTGGATGCGCAAATTTGAAAAGGCACTCTAGGTTTACATTTCCGGAAGACTCAACGGCGGCCCGCCCTGGTAATAAAACGGCCTGTCTCCGTATTGCTCGCGCAACTGGGCAATCTTGTAAAGGTGATATTGGAAGTAGAGAAACGAAAAGAAAAAAGTCATCACTCCACCCAGATAGAGCCCGACAGGCTCGCGCTGGTTGTAATGGTAGTGAAGCTCGGCGCGGATCAGGTAGATGGTTACGATCCACATCGCGATACAGATCAAACCAAGAGCGGCGGCGAAGAGCGTGATGCCCGTATTGGCAGGAATAGGAGCGCCGGGTATGTTGAAGGAGACTTGCAGCGCCACATATGCAGCGCACCAGTAAATACTCATGGTTCCAGGTTCAAGCTTGCGAATCCAGAGGCAAAGATAAATGGCCCATGCGTCGAATGCCAGGTTGGAAACAAGGCTCCAATAGGCTCTCGGAACCAGAAAGCACAGGAAGATGGCGATAACAATCTGGGCAATAAACAAGACCCCCCAGTGCACGTTCGGTGGCGGCGGATAGGCGATTCGCTTTTCAGCTTCAAGCTGTGCCGACGGTTGGTCCATTGTGAGACCTCGGTGAATCAAAAGATCCCGCCAAGTTTAACAAAGGAATCAAGCTCAAGTAAGTGTTGACCTTGAGGCGCGGCATCTACGGCCGCGTGTTCGAGCACCCATGTGTCTTTGTGAAAGAGAAAAACAGCGTGCAGGCCGGCGGCCAGAGCTGGGTTGATGTCGCTCTTGGGGCTGTTGCCGATCATCCAACTGGTATGCGGCGTGAGTTCGCGGCGTTGAATAACTTGCCCGTAAGTGGCAGGATCCTTTTCAGATACGATTTCTACCGCCGAGAAATGCGGAGCCAGGCCGGAGCGGGCCAGTTTGTCAGCCTGTTCGGCACGGTCGCCTTTGGTCATAAGGATGAGACGATGGCGGGTTGCTAACTCGGCCAGCGTTTCGGCGACGCCAGGAAGCAACTCGATCTCCTGTTCGGCGATGGAGCGGGCAAAGCTGCGCACGCGCTTGATGTTGTGTTCGGTGACAGGGGCGGGACTGAGGTGCTCGTACGTGGCTACCAGGGAGCGGGTGAAGCTGGTAAGGCCGTAGCCATGGGCCAGAATGGTTTCGCGCTCCTGTGCATTGAGAGCGTTGCGCACCTCAGCGGGCGAGTATTCCTTGTGGTCCAGATAGCTGATGAACGCGGCAATGGCGCGCTCAAAATAGACATTGTTTTCCCATAGGGTATCGTCGGCGTCGATGAGGAGGGTTTGGCCGGGAGGGAACTGAGGCATGAAGTTATGGTATCGAACTAGAGCGGACCGGTTGTAGTGGACGGCTCCTCAGAATGCAGATCGGTGGCGTCGGTTTTCAGCATGGCCTGGTCCGTGGTGGTTTGCTCCGGGCTGATTTCGACTGGGCTGGCTTGCCCCGTATTGGGACGATCGGGGAGGGCGGTCCCGTGGATGATAGTGGCTCGCACATAGAGGGCTGCCACGGCACAAAAGAGCGAGAGGAGGCGCAGGGTCCACACAACGACCGAATCCTCGACTAAAAAGCTCGAGATGACGAAGAAACTCGCAATCCAGAGCCCGACGAACTCGGAGATGAATGCGCGCGGCGGATCATCGGAAGGGTTTTTACCGGTAAGGAAGCTCAAAACAAGGACGACGAAAACAGCCAGCACTCCCGCCCCTACTGCAACGATAGCGATGATGAGAATTGTTCCTTGCATAATCACCTCTTGACCTATTGCGCGGGTGTTGACGGCAGCGTGTAGTCGAATGTGTACGAGTGCTTGCCGGAGGCGTTGGTGATGATGAGTGTTCCGGCGATACCAACGAGTTGGCCTGTGCCGGAGCCGGGAACAACAGCGACAGAAAGCCTCAAGCCGCTGCTATCCATTGCGCCAATGTGCTGCAGCGCGAACGAGCCGGTGTGTGCGTTGAGGGATCCGGTGACCTGCTCGATGGCTACGTAGCCGGCGTTGCCTGAAGACGGATCGCCGGCGCTGAGCATCTCGCCTTTGCTGGCTGCGTCCAGGTCGCCGTGGTATTGCTTTACCAGCGAATACCGGCCGATCAAGGTGCCGGCGACTGCGTCATCGGCTGCGAGCGGCGTGGTTTTTACGTCGAAGGTTCCTGCTGCATGGCGAGTCATCACGGGGTCCTTGCGAAGGAGCTTCGACGGCGGCGCCTGGGCGTCGACCTTGGCTGCCAGGCCGAGAACGGCGCAGAGGCAGATGCTTGCAAGGCCGAAGTGAAGACGCACGAAAGCTCCTAACCGATTTGGAGCCATTCTACCGGATGCGCAAGGATTTGTGGTGTTACTTTGGAGGTTCGGTGGGAATCTAGTCGGCGAGCTTGAAGATGCGAATCTGCACCAGCTTGTCGATGGTCAGGTTTTTGAAGCCGCGCGCCTGCATCCGCTGGATGAAGTCCGGAGTGATTTTGAAGATGCGGATCTGAACCAACTGGTCGAGAGTCGGCCTGTAGCCGAGTGCGCGGATTTCCCGTACTTCTTCTCCATTCACACCCTGGACACTGAGAGAGATAAGTTCATCGGCAGAGGGCAAGTCGTACCCGAGCGCGGTGATGCTGTGAACATAGGCCGGGTCCACATTGAAGACACGCAGGGCGATAAGATTGTCCACATTGATGCCGCGAATGCCGAGGTCCTTGAGCGACCGCGCCCAGCCGCTCTCTACATTGAGAAAGGCATAGGCCATCAGCTTGTCGGATTCGAAGCCGTTGAAGCCCATTTTCTCCATGCGCGTAACAAAGGCAGCGTCCGGAGTGAAGACCGCGTCGCCTCGCAACTCGAGGTCTTTTACGGTTCCCGCGCAAGTGAAGGTGCCAGCCTCCGCGGTGAGGGTAGCTGTCAGGTGGGAGCCGGATTGTGCGAGATCTGCCAGAGAGACACCGGTGATGCGGCTCATGGACACATCGCTCATATTTGTCCCGCAGTGTCTGTGGCCGTTGCTGCCGCATTCGCCGTTGTCGGTCCCCAGGCGCAGCGTTCCCGCCTTGTCGCCCTCGCCGATGGTACAGCTTTGCCGAATGGGCTCGAGGTCTGCTGCTTGCATTGCGAAGGCCCAACTGGCCAGGGCGACTAACAGAATTAGCCGGCTGATCTTCATGGTCCGAATCTCCTGAACTTTACGTCGAGAGTGCGAGGCTCTCCCGTCACCGGTGAGCGGTGAGTCCGCGAGAGCCGCATTCATGGAGTTGAACTACTCTTTGTTGGATTCGTCGTCGAAGATGCCGGAGATGCGCAGTTGCACCAGCTTATCCAGAGAGAGTCCGGTAAGCCCGTGCTTCTTCGCCATTTCGATGAAAGCCGCGTCGATGTTGAAGATGCGGGTCTTCACAATATCTTCTGCCGTAGCGCCGGGGAACTGCTGCACGATCGAGCGCGCGTACTCTGGAGTTACGCCCTGCACGCGCATCGCCAGGAGTTGCTGAGAAGACATGCCACTGAAACCGGCTGCCTTCATCTGCGCAATAAACTCCGGCGAAACGTCGAAGATGCGGTAGGAGATGGCGTCCTGAATGCTCTTGACTTCGAGGCCGCCCTGCTTGATGTTGGCAATGAACTCGGGTGTAACGCCTTGTATCTTGCATGCGATCAGGTCGTCGGCGGAGAGTTTGCCGAAGCCGAGTTTGGACATCGCGGCAGCGTATTCAGGCGTGACATCCTGAATCTTCATGGCAATGTATTTGTCGAGATCGACGTCGTAGCCCGCGGCCTTCATGCGGTCCACGTAGTTGCCTTTTCCTTCTTGATTTGGTGATTCGCCCTGTTGTGGTTCGGCAGTTTCTTCCGCTGCGATTCCGGCTCTGATAGAAGACGAGGCAATGGCAATAGCGGGGGCGGTAACTTGTGCCACGATAGGCGCGATCGCAGCAGGCGGGGCGCTCACGTGAACGTTTGCAGTTGTCGACACTGGCGCGGATACCGCGACCTGTGGATGAACAGTCACAGGCGCTGGCTTCAAACTGGCCAGCACCTGCGGAACCGGCAGCAGCAGGATGACCACGACGGCGCCGGCAGCAATGAGAGAAACGGGTCCGCGATTAGCAGCTTCGGCAACGGGCTCGCCGAGAATACGCGCAATGCGCATGCGCAGAGTTCGCCCAGGCTGGTGGCCGTCGAGAGCCATGGCAAGCTGCAATTGACGCGAGCGCTGTTGTTCCAGCCGGTAAAGTGCGTGGGCATAGACCACTGCATCGGGGCAGACCGTGAGCGCAAGATCGTCGCAGCAGAGTTCGCGTTCGTGCCGGATGCGGCCGCCTATCCACCACACCGCGGGATGGAAAAAGAACAGCGTCTCCACAAATGTCTGCACCAGGTTCCAGACGAAATCCGCGCGGCGCACGTGAGCCAATTCGTGGGCCAGCACAACTTCAAGTTCGTCGGGGCTGAGGGAAGTCACGGCTGAGAGTGGCAGAAGCACCAGAGCGCGCAATGCTCCCACCGTAACCGGACCGGCAATCGCGCTCGAAACCCGTAACAGGACCGGTTTTTCCAAGCCCAACAAATGTGCGATGCGGCCGAAGCTGGCGCGCACTGCGGCCGAAGCTTCCACTGTGGCCGTAGCGCGCAGACGCTGAATGAGCCACCATCCGCCGATGCTGCGCAGAGCCAGGGTGAGAACGCCGAGCAGCCAGAGGCCGTCAATCAAGCGCACCACCTGCAAGGGAAGCGCAGGCAACTGCGGCAGGCTGTCCGATATGTGCACGGACCCAGCCGAAGGAGCAGATGCAACCGGCTGCGGCGCTCCTGCTTGTGGCATTCCTGGTTGCGGCGTCTTTACCGGAGAAATCCTGTAGCGTGTATCGGCGCCGTTGGTCGCGAAAGCAGCTGCGGATGAGCCAGTGCGCATCTCAAAGGCGAATGTCGCAGCGGACGCAGCGAGCATGAGCAGCAACGCGCAGAGTGCCAGCACATACCGCGCATTGCTTGAGGAACGCGTCGTGAAGAAGCTGAGGCAGCGATAAATCAACGCGATTGCGGCCCCCTGCCAGCAGAAGTGAATCAGCGTCCAGGCGATAGCTTGCACAGTAGGAGTCATAGCTCAACCTTTCCTTTCGCGGATGCGAGATTCGGCGTATTCGGTAGTTCCATTTGTCTGGAGAGAGGTTCGTTTTTGCAGCAGGGCGCGAATCTCATCGAGCTCCGTGTCGCTGGCAGGTTCCATGGCCAATGCATGCAGGGCGAGCTGCGCGGCCGAGCCGGAGAAGAGACGGACGCTCAGGTCCTTGAGGATCTTGCTCTGCATCGCATCCTGGCTGATGGCGGAGCGATAGACGTGGGCGCGGTTGGCTTCGTCGCGCACAACCAGTCCCTTCGCCGTCATAATCTGCAGCAGCTTGAGCACGGTGGTGTAGCCTGAAGGCCGTTCAATGTTGAGGGCGTCGTAAATCTCCCGCACCGTTGCCGGTTGCTTCTCCCAGAGAATGCGGAGAAGCTCGAGTTCGGATTCGGTAGGGCGGGGCAGCGTGTTGCCGGTCTTCGTCATGATGTTTCCGACGTTATACGAAGTCCTTCGTAATTGTCAACGAAAATCTTCGTAGTTTGTGGAAAACTCGATTCCGCCTTCGAAATTCACGGCAATTTGGCTTGCTTTCGACTTCTTAATAGTGCTACAAGAAGCGCAAGCCGCACACTCGTACAACGGCAGTCTGGAGCAACCTATGAGCGTAACGATTCATCCCGCGCAGCAGCATTCCGAGCCATTGGCCCAGTTGGACCAGTGGGACGATTTCATTGAGGGACGTTACCGCGAAGGAAAGTCGGCGGAGGAGTTCCGCATCTACGACGCGACAGCTACACCGGGCGTTGCGGAGTTCTACAGGCTCAACCACGAAGGACAGACGGTCGCGTACGTTCTTGAGAGAGAGAAGCAATACTTCGGCCTCAATAAGGGCATGAAGACGATCTGGGAGGCGGCGGAATTTCTGAATACCCTGGTCGACGACAGCGACCCGGACACCGACCTTACGCAGATTGAGCATCTGTTGCAGACTTCTGAAGCGATGCGGCGCGATAACCAGCCGCGCTGGATGGTTCTCACCGGGTTTCTGCACGATCTCGGGAAATGCCTTTGCCTCTATGGGGAACCGCAGTGGGGTGTTGTGGGCGACACTTTTCCCGTCGGCTGCGCCTGGTCCAGGGACATTGTTTTTCACGAATACTTCGCAAACAATCCGGACCGGCTCGTCCCCCAGTATCAGTCGAAATATGGAATCTACGAGCCGAATTGCGGACTTGAAAATGTGCACATGTCTTTCGGCCATGACGGGTACATCGCGGAAGTGATGAAGCCCTATATGCCCCTGGAGGCTCTCTACATGCTGCGCTTTCACTCGTTCTATCCGTGGCATCGGCACGGGGCTTACGACCACCTGGCCAACGATCGGGACCGCGCGATGATGGAGTGGGTGCTGAAATTCAATCGCTACGATCTCTATTCAAAAGGCCACGCGAAGCCTGATTTAAAGCAGCTCAAACCCTACTACGACGAACTATTCGCGGAGTTCCTGCCGGAAAAAGTCGCCTGGTAGATTTGCTTGAACGTCGAGCCAAAGATGGCCTTTGACCGACTGGTGACCACCGGCTGAAATTCATCAGGTCTTTCCTTGACTCGAGTCTTGACGACTGTTACAAGGAGTGCGGGCAGAACTCGGGCTCATTAACAGGAGATGACAAATCATGATTTCAGCAGGGATGAAGCGCTTCGCATTAACAACCGTCGCGGGAACCGTTCTTGGTGTTTTCGCTGCAACCGCCTTCGCGCAAAATGCTCCGGACTTTCCGGGAAACTTCCAGTTATACAGCAGAACCTTTGCCAACCAAAGCGTACTGCCGATCTCGACCGTCCTCAATAACCAGGTCAACGGAGTCAATACCTGCACTGCCAATGGAGTCCCCGGTGGGGATCAATCGCCGGAACTCTCCTGGTTTGGCGCGCCGTGGGGCACAGCCTCCTATGTCGTTGTTCTCTACGATGTAACCGCCGGATTCACCCACTGGGGCATCTACAACATCAGTGGTAATGCGAACGGCTTGCCAACTAATGCTGGAGTTGCAGGCAGCCCTTACGGTCAACAGATTTCCAATGACTTTGGCCTCGGGAGCGAATACGACGGCCCCTGCCCACCGGCCAACGTTGCACCGGACGCACATCAATACGTATTCACGGTGTATGCGTTGAGCACCAGGCTGGTGTTGCCAAGCTCCACAAATTTCCCCGCCGATGCTGAAACTCTGTATCACGGCCTGATCCAGGCGGGGCAAAATGGACAAATCCTGGCCAACGCGAGCCTGACCGGATACTTCTCTTCAACACCACCTTCGACTCCCGCCGCAAACTGACGCTAATGCATGTCGAGAGTACCAAAGCAAAGGCCGCCCGGACAGATTGGGCGGCCTTCACTTTGGTGCGCAAGCACACTACGGCTTTGGTTGTGCTGCGATCCACTGCTTTAGATTCGGCTCCTGCAATGCGCGCAACTCTATGCAGCCGTCGATATTCTCGATGGAATGTTTGAGAGCGCGATCCGCCGAGGGCACCTTGTGTTCGGTAAAGAAGGCCTTCACGTCCTCGCGCGCGCCGACGGAACAGAATGAGCTCGCGGATTCAACGAGTATGTTGCCCAATTCCGGAGTCAACTGCGTTTTCACGACGTCCCAGTGCCCCTTCACATACTTCCAGGCTTGTTCCCGGCTGGCGTCCGAATAGATCGCGTATGCAATCTGGATGAGGGCATCCTGGTTGCGAACCTTGCTGCTGGTTGCGTATTCCAGCGATCGTTGGACGAGGGCAGGGTCTTCAAACAGCGGGAGCATCCGCAAAGCGCCCTCTTGAAATTCAGGATTCGTTGAGGTCTCGGCAATTCTCTGCAACTGATCGAAGAGCGCGGCATCGCCGTTGTGGGCCGCGATCGACAGGGCCGTCTGACCGAGCGTTGCATCGACAGAAGATGGATCGGCGAGATATTTCTCCGTGATTTGGCGGGCCTGCGCCATGACCGCGGGATCCTTCCCGTACCGGCCGAGCACTTCGAAGAAGTGCGCGCGCAACTCGCGGGTGTTGGGTGAGTCACTATCGGAGGACGGCGCCAGCTTGGCAAACTCCGGTCCGAATGTGCTGCGTATCCATGCTGAAATGGCGGCACGTTCCTCGGGCGTTGCGGCAACCTGCTCGTAGATGGCATCGACGCCATCGGAAGCGGTCCCCAGCACTTCAGCGCTTTGATCGGCTTTGAGGGCTGTCACAAGGTTGAGGTAGTCGCCCACAGTGGCTTTGTTGGAGCGAACCTGGGCCCACTCATCGCCGGTCAGGCTGATGCGTTCCGTGGGGCTGAGATCGGTCTCAGCATTGGCCACGATAGCCGCATAAACATTGGGCGGATAGGCGCTGCGGTAGTAGCCCTTGCCTCCCGCGTTGGCGAAGAACAGGCTGGCGGCCGGCGCCTTCAACGTCGAATCGCCTGGCGTGAGCACTTCGCATTGCTGCTTATCTGAACCCGTTTTGAAACACACCGGGATGGTCCACTTCTGCGCCGGATCGGGTTGAATGGAAGGGCTCAGAAAGAAACGGTTCTGTGATACAGAAACCGCTCCGCTTGCCGGCTCGCCGAATGTGATCAGCGGCTCGCCGGGCTGGGCAACCAACGACTCCATGATCTTATCGACCGGCTTGTGGCTGGTAGCTGTCTGTGCTCCCCAGAAATCTTCGGCAGTAGCATTCGAGTATTCGTGTGCGGAGAGATAAGCGCGCACGCCGTTACGGAATGTTTCCGGGCCGAGATAGTTCTCCACCGCGAGCAATACGTCGCTGGCTTTGCCGTAGGAAATGCCGTCGAACATTTGCTCGATCTCGTCGCGCGTGTCCGCCTTGGCGCGAATCGCACGTGTAGTCGGCTGTGCATCGAGGGCAAGCGTCCCATCTTCATCGCCGGCGACTAACTGATCGATATCCCACTCCGGATGCATCGCAGCTACAGGCTTGTTCTCCATCCAGGTGGCGAAGCCCTCGTTGAGCCAGAGGTTGTCCCACCATTGCATTGTCACCAGGTCGCCAAACCATTGGTGCGCCATTTCATGCGCGATCGTCAGGGCTACTTCCTTCTTGGCGCCAACAGAAGCATTTTTCGGATCGATCAGCATGGCGGTTTCGCGATATGTGATGGCGCCGAAGTTTTCCATTGCGCCGGCTTCGAAATCCGGCAGTGCGATCAAGTCGAGCTTCTTGAGTGGGTAGGGAATGCCGAAGTAATTGTTGTAATAGTGCAGGACGTACTTGGCCACTTCAACGCTGTAGGGCGTGAGGGCAACCTTGTCCGGCGTGGCGCAGGCGCGAATTTTCACGCCATCCACTTCGCCTTCGCTGCATTGGAAATCCCCAACGAGGAAGGCCACCAGGTAAGTGGACATCTTCGGCGAGGTCAGGAATTTAAGGGTGTGCTTGCCCTCGCCGGGACCGGCTGTGTCGCTGATGATTGGCCCGTTGGAGATGGCCGTGTCGCCACTGTCGATCACCAGCGACACATCGTAGGTAGCCTTGAACGCCGGCTCGTCGAACGACGGAAATGCACGGCGCGCGTCGGTGGATTCAAACTGCGTGACGGCGTAGTTGCGCTTTTCCGTCTTCGAAAGATAGAAGCCGCGCAGTTCATTGTTCAGGATGCCCGTGTACCCGACGGAGATGGTCGCGCTGCCGGCGGGAATCCGATTCGCAACGGTGAAGGTGGTCTGTTCCTTCTCCGCGTCGGATGTGACGGTGGCCGTCTGTTGCTTGCCTCCCGCGCTAATGGTGACGGACTGGAAGGCGATCTCAGCCGAGTTCAGCGTGATCGCTTTTGCCGGCTCGGCAAGCGAGACTTCGATAGTCTCAACGCCGGAGAACGTAGCGGCTTTCAGATCGGGAGCGAGGGTGAGCGTGTAGTGCTCGGGTCGGACTGTGGACGGAAGGCGCTGGGCGTCCGCCGAACGGACCGCGGAATTGGAAAGGCAAAGAATGGCAGCCGCGGTTGTGAGGATTGTGCGGTACGAGGGGAGAGAAAAACGAAACTTCATGCAAACCTCAATGGTTGAAATGAATGCTGGATGAATAGATTTGTGCCGTGAATATCAGCTCGGGACTCAGGGGGCGTTTGAATTTCGGCCTCTTTCGCGGCTGGGATATATCGACATAGTTATTGTAGGTCAGGGGGCTGCTTGCTCGAAGTACGCATCTCGGCGCATATGGGTTCCGTGCGGAGGCCTTGTATTCGGATAAGATGAGCCAGCGAGGGTTTTTGGGGGCGAAATGGTTGCATGGTGGAAGCGGGTTCTGTTTTCGCTGGTGAGCATGGTTGTGGCAGTAGTTGTTTGCCTGTCCTGTGTTGTTCTGGAAAGCGTACTCAAGAGTCATTCAGCAAATATTCGCAGCAGCGAAGTTATTTTGACGATTGCGGTGACGATTGGTTTCTGCACGATCGGATGGGTGTTCGCGTTGCCGGTAGTTTTGATCGTCACGAACATCCGCAAAGGTCGGTTCTGGTTCTACTGGTTGCTTGGAAGTTGCGTGGGGCCGTTGTTGATGGTTGCGCTGTCGGCAGTCGTCTTTATCGTTTTTCCGCAGAATTCAAGCAATACAATGTTTAGCCCGGTTCTGTTGCCGCTGGTCTATCTGGCGGCTGCTGTTTCAAGCCTCACGTCGCTCTTTTATCTGTTGTTGCTGCGCCGCGCGCAAAGCAGAGCGGACAGAAAAGCGATCGCGCTCGAAAGCGCATAATCAAGGCCAAATTCATAAAACAACAAGCGCAAGAGGCCTTTTTGTGAGTGCTTTGTAACAGGGCACGGCTTCAGCCCCTGAGGAAGGCGTCTCAAAAGATTGTCAAGACTGCGGCTCAGCGTCTGGGTTCTTTTTCGGCAGCAGAGAATCCAGGAACAGCAGGCAAGCGCCCGTGACCACCGAGCTGTCGGCCACATTGAAGTCAGGGAAGTGGTAGCTGAAGATGTGCACTTCAATGAAGTCGACCACCGAGCCGTAGAGGATGCGGTCGTGGGCATTGCCGAGAGCTCCGGCAAGGATGAGCGCGAGTGCAAACGTGGTGATCGTGAACTTGTCGCCAAGACGCACTAGCGCGACAAGCACAACCAGCGCCGCAGCGAGCGAGAAAGTGACCAGCGCCCAACGCACCAGGTGAGGCGAGGTCGATTCGGCAAACAGCGAAAACGCCGCGCCCTCATTGGTCCAATGAGAGATGCGCAGAACGTGTGGGATGACCGGAATAGCGCCGCCCAGGGCAATGTGCGCCTCGACCCATCGTTTAGTGAGGCGGTCGGCAAGAATGATAAGCGCAGAGATCAGCATGAGCCAGGGTAAGCGGCGAGGGAAGCGAAAGCTCACTATGCGGCCTCCCCGGAGCCGGCCTGCGGCGGTTCAATGCCCATTTCAGTGAGAGCACCCTGGCAGCGCGTGCAGACGTTTTCCCAGATGCCGTAATTGGAAACTTCAGGCATGAAATTCCAGCAGCGGGCGCA
>JBELAI010000010.1:0-56986 GCA_049508975.1 Occallatibacter sp.
GGCGTAAGAGGTAACGGCGCAAGCGCCAGCAGCGACAGGTTGTTGACGATCGCTCCTTTGGAGCGCTTCAGCATCGGCAGAAACGCCCGCGAAACCTTGTACATGCCAAAGAAGTTGACCGCGAGGGCAAGCTCGATGACGGCCGGATCGCCCAGATCGTCATACGGTGCGATTCCGGAGTTGTTGATGAGGACGTCAAGCTTTCCGACCTGGCGGACCGCCTGCTCGATCTGCTCGGCGTCGGTCACATCGAGCATCAGCGGGGTCACGCGATCGTCGACGATGTCGAGCGTTCCGCGGGTGCCTGCATACACCCTCTTTGCTCCGAGCCGGAGGGCTTCGTTGACGAGCGCACGGCCGATGCCGCGGTTGGCGCCAGTGACCAAGACTGTTTTCTGTGCGATGTTCATGATGATCTCCTTTTGGGGACGACCTTGGCCGGCCCAATCTTGTCTCTCTACTGGGTAAAACCGGCGGGGGAGCCAAAACTCATCGGTCCTCAGCAAATTTTTGGTCATCCGACCGAGATACGCGACCACGACGACATATCATGCCTCCAGGAGAGCTCGATTGATCGCCAGGCTGACTGACTGCCAGCGCGATTTTTCTGCGCTTTGTTGCTTCTTGCCAGCGGCGGTCAGTTCGTAGATCCGGGCGCGGCGACCGGTAGCGGATCCGTGAAGCCGCGGGCGCCGCGTCAATAACTTGAGCACGACCAGATTGCTTTTTCCATGGGAAGGAGGTAGATTGTCTACATGTTGATGTAGAGGATCTACAGCCTATGACTTCGAAAGCCAGTTATCAAAATCGCATTGAACTTCTGCAGGGAACGCTGGACATGCTGATCCTGAAGACGCTGCAATGGGGCACACAACATGGATACGGCATCAGCCAGTCGATTCGAGCGACTTCGGGCGAGGTGTTGAAAGTGGAAACTGGTTCGCTCTATCCCGCTCTCCATCGGCTGGAGCGGCAAGGATGGGTCACTTCGGAATGGAAGCTGAGCGAGAGCAATCAAAGAGCGAAGTTCTACCAGATCACGAAGCTGGGCAAGAGGCAGTTGGCCTCCGACTATGAGCGCTGGGGCCGGATGGTTGCGACCATCGAGGGAATCATGACCACCGAGCGAGGTGAGGCATGAGAACATTTCGGTTCATTCGCCGCAAGGCGGAATTAAGGGAAGAGATTGAGAGTCATCTCAAAATGGCGACAGCAGACCGGGTGGTTCGTGGGGAGTCGCCGTCTGAAGCGCGGAGAGCGGCGATACGCGAGTTCGGAAATCTTCCGCTAATTGCGGATGTAACGCGGGAACGGTGGGGATGGCTGAGACTGGAGCGCCTGACGCAGGACCTGCGCTTTGCGGTGCGCCAGTTGCGTAGAACGCCGGCGTTTACGGTGACAGTTCTGTTGACGCTGGCTCTGGGCATTGGAGCAAACGCGGCGATCTTCACACTCGTGAATGCTGTGCTGCTAAAGGATCTGCCAGTTGCCGATCCGAAGACGCTGGTGCACCTGGGGAATAATGGGCACGACTGCTGTGTGGGTTTCAACGGCACCAGAAAGGAAGGGAACTATTCGAACTTTTCGACGGATACGTATGAGCAGTTGAAAAAGAATGTACCCGAGTTCGAGGAGCTGGCGGCGATGCAGGCGGGCTGGGGATACCGGCCAGTGATTGCGCGGCGCGACGGTGCGCAGTCGGCTCGTTCCGTGATGGGCGAGTTTGTGTCAGGGAATTATTTCAGAACATTTGGATTGCGTCCCGCGACGGGACGATTGCTGATGGACGCAGACGATGCGCATGGTGCGCCGGCTACCGCAGTGATGAGCTATGAGGCGTGGCAGCAGGAGTTCGGCGGCGATGCGGCGGTTGTGGGCAGTACGTTCTGGGTGAATACAAAGCCGGTGACAGTGGTGGGAGTGGCTCCGCGTGGATTCTTTGGTGACCGAATGACGTCTTCGCCACCGGAGTTCTATCTGCCGATTGAAACCATGACGGATTTGGCGAATGCTTCGTATGTTCACGATTCGACCCAGAACTGGCTTTACATCATTGGCCGTGTCAAGCCGGGAATCGCACTGGGACCACTGCAGGAGAAAGTGAATGCAGTTTTGAGACAGGCATTTGCAACGCAGCCGTTGTTTTCAACCGAGGACGGCAAGAAAGAGCTGGCCAAAGTGCATACGGTGCTGACGCCGGGCGGTGAGGGCATCCAGACACTGCAGGAGGGCTACGGGGCTCATCTCCATTTGCTTATGTGGACCTCAGGGCTGGTGCTGCTGATTGCCTGCGCCAACATTGCGAACCTGCTGCTGGTGAGGGGCATGGGGAGACGGACGGAGATGTCAGTGCGAACGGCGCTGGGAGCGATGCGAGGACGGATCGTCAGGCAACTGCTGACGGAAAGTGTGTTGCTGGCGGGCCTTGGCGGGTTGCTGGGGTTGGGTGTGGCGTATGCGGGGACGCGCATGCTGCTTTTGCTCGCGTTCCCCGGGGCGCAGAGTATCCCCATTGACGCGAAGCCGTCGTTGGAAGTGATTGGGTTTTCATTTGCGCTTTCCCTGTTGACCGGCATTCTGTTTGGCATGGCGCCCGCGTGGATTTCAGCGCAGGCTAAACCCGCGGATGCTTTGCGCAGCGGCGCGCGGACCACTGCTGCGGGAACTTCGCTGCTGCAGCGAACGTTGGTGGTGCTGCAGGCCGCGTTGTCCCTGGTGCTGCTGGTGGGCGCGGGATTGTTTTCGCAGAGCTTGAACAAGCTGCAGAATACGGACTTGAAGCTGGACGCGCGAAACCGCTATATCGTGCACATCAATCCGCAGGCAGCGGGCTATTCACCGACGCATTTGGAGGCACTTTACCGGACCCTGGAGGACCAGTTCAGATTTGTGCCGGGCGTAGTCAAAGTGGGTCTTTCAACCTACACGCCGATGGAAGACAACGCCTGGAATGACTACCTCAGCGTTCAGGGACATCCTGAAGCGAAGGGAATGTCCGGGTTTGTGAAGGCCAACGCGGACTACTTTGACTCGGTCGGGACGAAGGTGGTGATGGGGCGCGGAATCGACGCGCGCGACACGTCGACGGCGCCTGCGGTAACGGTGGTGAATCAGGCCTTTGTAAAGAAATTTCTTGGCGGGAAGAACCCGATTGGGCAGCGAGTCGGCCCGCCCTTTTCCCCCGGAGATTTCGAGATCGTGGGAGTCGTGGAGAACACCGTTTACACCGATATTCGATTGAAAGATACCAGCATGTATTTCGTGCCGATGATGCAGCGGCCTGCGAGCGCCAAAGGCCCGATTGAGAAGGATTTGTCGCTTTATGCAGGAGCCCTGGTGCTGGAGACCGCGGGGCCAACGAACGACATGGAGAAGATTGCGCAGAAGACGCTTGCCAGGATCAATCCGAACCTGACGGTGGTGCTGTTTCAGACATTCGATGAGCAGATTGCGAGTATGTTCACGGAACAGCGGTTGATTGCGCGGTTGACCACGCTGTTTGGTGCGCTTGCGCTGCTGCTGGCCACCATAGGCCTCTACGGCGTCACAGCTTATTCCGTGGAGCGGAGGACTCCGGAGATCGGAATCCGTATGGCGCTTGGCGCGGAGCGCAAAGGCGTGATTGGTATGGTGATGCGCGGGGCTCTGATTCAAACCGCGCTGGGGTTAGCTATTGGGATTCCCGTTGCCCTGCTCTGCGTGCGGTACGTGAAGACCCTGCTCTATGAAATTACCAGCGCAGACGCCCGGGTGATGACGGGAGCGATTCTTGCGCTGGCCGTGGCGGCTTGCGTTGCCGGAGTCATTCCCGCGCGACGTGCTGCATCCATTGACCCGGCCAAAGCGTTGAGGGCTGAGTGAGTCCAAACGAGAGCAGGCTGAGCACACTCGGATGATCTCCAACACGGAAATTGGTGGTTGAGGTGTTTTCGATCTCTGCTAAATCGACAAAACGCGTTTCCAGCTTTCGGCTTTCCTGGTCCGCTGATAGATATTCTGGGATAGCCGATCTGAATTGCTCAAATCTATTACCAATCGCCGATTTATTCCAAAACCGCTCGATGCCGCTGTTTCGCATCGCTGCCTAAAACCCATTCTCGGGGATGCGCTCGTATCTCCAATATCAGACGAGCTCGGCGGCTGTTTGAACATAAAATGCGGTTTCCCCATACTAATCACGTTCCCGATGCATCACGAGCTCGGATCATTGAGGCTGGTTTTCATCGGAAGTTCTTAATCTGGCACAGTTCCTCAGAGGCGGATTCCTGATCCATCTCCCTCTGTATCTTATTGATTCAAAAAGGACAAATCCGTGCCTAGGAACAATGAGAGTCTATTTTAGTCGCTCCCCCCTACGCTTCAAGATCAAAAAACACTTGCAAACGATTTAGTGTTATGGTTAACTACAACACCATAGAGGTAGTAATTGCTGCGGTCCTTTCGGGAGCTCCGAACAGAAAGGCTGGTTCGAGGAGGCAAATATGAGGCTGTTTCCTGCTGTTGTATCGATTTTTACGCTTGCTGTGTGTGTGGGTGTATACGGGCAATCTGCTGGCAAGCCTGGCGCGAACTCCGATGGGCAGGCGGCGTTTGATTTGATGAAGACTCTGGCCGGAACATGGCAAGGGTCGATAACGACCGATAACACTGCCTGGTCTACGGACAAACCGTTGCCGCTCTCCATTCACGTTGCGTCCCATGGGAACGCGTTGATTCATGAGCTGAATACTGGTGGGCCAGAGGCCACCGTTCTCTATCTCGACGGCGATCGCCTGACGTTGCTTCACTACTGCGATTTCGGCAACAGGCCGCATATGGTGGCTCGTCCCTCAACGGATGGGAAGACGGTCGAGTTCGATTTGGTTGATGCCCCCGGCAGCAACGACATAGGACATGTGAGCCACTGGGTGTTTACCATCATCGATGCCAGCCATCATTTCGAAGACGCGACGTTCACGTTGGAGAACGGCGCGCTCGTGCACGCGCACATGGATTTCAAGCGCGTGCAGTAATACGCAAAACACCGGTCGTGAAGACGCTATGCCAGCACCGACCGGATCGATCCTGACAAGCGGAGCCGATCCGATCGATCGTTTTGACCGGCCGATGTGACGAAGAGCAGAGGATATCTGGAACATAGGATGGATTTCGAGTGGAACGACAGTCAGCCGATCTACCGCCAGCTTCGCGCCCGGGTCGTCGCGATGATACTCGACGGCTTGCTCAGGGAAGGAGATCCGTTGCCCTCCGTGCGCATTGTCGCAGCCGAATATCGGATCAACCCGCTCACGGTGCTGAAGGCGTATCAGCAATTGGTGGACGAGGAACTGGTGGAGACCAGGCGAGGCAGGGGCATGTTTATCAATGCCGGCGCGCGCAACTTGTTAATGCGGGGCGAACGGGAAAAGTTTCTAGACGAAGAATGGCCCAGGATTTATGCAACCATTCAACGACTTGGCCTGAGAGCGGAAGAACTGCTGAGTGCCGCATACGTGAAGAGCGCCAAGCAGGATTCCGGCAAAGAGGAGCACTGAAACCATGGCATGCATAGAAGCGCACGGTCTCCGCATGGAGTTTGGGACCACGATTGCATTAGATGGCATCGATTTGCATGTCGAGGAGGGCCGCATCCTCGGACTCATCGGACCCAACGGCGCCGGCAAGACCACCGCACTCAACGCCATTCTTGGCCTGCTGCCATATCAGGGTGAACTACAAGTTCTCGGTCGCGACCCCTGGACGCAGCGCGATCGTCTTATGTGCGATATCTCCTTCATTACCGATGTAGCCGTATTGCCGCGATGGATCAAGGTGTGGCAGGTCCTCGACTATGTTGCTGGCGTGCATCCCCGCTTCGATCGCGCAAAGGCGGAAAGTTTCCTTGCCAAAACAACCATTGGATACGCCCGGAGAGTCCGCGACTTATCCAAGGGCATGGTAACTCAGTTGCACCTTGCCCTGATCATGTCGATCGACGCCAGATTGCTGGTGCTGGACGAGCCGACGCTGGGGCTGGACATTCTTTACCGCAAGCAGTTTTACGATTCGCTGCTGAATGACTACTTCGACGGCAGCCGCACCATCGTGATCACGACGCACCAGGTCGAAGAGATCCAGCACGTCATCACCGACGTGATGTTTATCAACCGGGGCCGTATCGTGCTCAGTTGCAGCATGGAGGAAGTTGAGTCCCGATTTATTGAAGTGATGGTTCATCCCGTTGATGTAGGGACGGCGCGGGCGTTCAAGCCCATCGACGAACGCCAGGTCCTCGGTGGCAGCATCCTGATGTTCGACGGGGTTGACCGACAAAAGATAGGTTCGCTGGGAGAGGTTCGCACGCCCGGCATCGCCGACTTGTTCGTTGCGGTGATTGCCAATCAGGACAAGCAGGCACAAGGAGCAGCCAGGTGAGTAGCGAATCGAACGTAATTCACCAACCAACTCTGCGGTCGCGTGGAATCGCAGCCGCGGCGATTCCCGCCGCAAAGCTCATGTACTGGTCTGTGCGCCGCGAATTGTGGGAAAACCGGGCGATCTATGTTGCCCCCGTCGCGGTCGCTTGCGTGTTCTTGTTTGGATTCTCGATTGGCATACTTCACTTGCTGGTCGAGATGCATGGCGCGCCTGATCTCGGCGCGATTCAGCCAGAGTTGTTTGGACAGTCATACGAGTTCGCTGAAGATCTGATCATGGCTGCCGCTCTTATAGTCGGACTGTTTTACTCTGCCGATGCCTTGTATGGGGAACGCCGCGATCGCAGCATTCTGTTTTGGAAGTCGGTGCCTGTCTCAGATCTCATTACGATTCTGTCGAAGGCCGCGATTCCGATTGTGATTCTTCCTCTGCTGGCATTCGCAGTCACCGTTCTCACGCAGTGGATGATGCTGATGTTCAGCAGCGCCGTGGTGCTGGGCAGCGGCCAAAACGTAGCGCTCCTCTGGTCGCGCGTGGGGATCTTCCACCGCTGGCCTATGCTGCTCTTCCACTTCCTGTGCATTCACGGGCTCTGGCAATCGCCAATTTACGCCTGGCTCCTGCTCGTCTCGGGATGGGCAAGGCGCGCACCGATTCTTTGGGCTACGTTGCCGCCGCTGACCATCGGCATCGTGGAGAGAGTTGCCTTCAACACAACGCATTTCGGGGCCTTGATTGGCAACCGTTTTACCGGCGGCTCCGAAGGCGCCGCGATCATGAATCATGGCCGGACAATGGATCCGATGATGCTATACGCGCCGCTCCATTTCTTCATCAATCCGGGCTTGTGGATAGGACTGGTGGTCACTGCTGTGTTTCTTGCCGCAGCCGTCCGTCTGCGACGATATCGCGGGCCGGTCTGACTCACTTTTAAGCTTCAAGCAAGTTTCCCATTATCGACGGCTTTATTCAGCCCCAAGGAGGACTTATGGAATCCCTCGACTCTATGAATTGCTCGAAACAGGTTGTATGCATTTCGCCCTTGCCCACCGCTTCGATCTGGCAAGACGTTCTAGCCCAGGCAGTAACAGGCGAGCTTATGGCCTCCATGAACTACACAGCTTTATCGACCATTTGCGACGATCCGGAAGAGATTGCTGAAGCCCTGGAGCACGCACAGGGCGAACAGGGGCACGCCGCGGCGTTTTTCGCCGAGGGCAACAAGATCGGAGTGAATGTCCCGATCAATGTCAACGCCAAGTATTGGAGAAGGATTCGAGAAGCATTCATGCGCTCGATCGCGGAGCGCGACTTCATCGCCTGCCTGATTGTTCAGGAGATCATGCTCGAATCGTTCGCAGTTGCGAGCTATACACGGGTCGGGAAGGCCGCTCCGGGAAGTCTCGGCGAGACCTTTGCCGCCATTGCCGCGGAGGAAGAAGGGCACATCGAGCACGCGCTGGAGCTTCTCAGAACGGAACGAGCCCGGGACACAGGGCGATTCGACGAGAAGGTGTATCGGCTTCATCTCGACGTAATGACTACGCTCACCGAGATGGTTGCCAAGGAATGCCGGCATGGAAAATGCGACCTATGTCACAGCGACTGTGTGAAGCCATCGCTCTCGGAGGTCGGGCTGTCCACCGCCGAACTGCGCGGAGCGTCGCTGCAACAGTACCTGAATTCGCTGGACGCGCTGGGACTGCCCGGGGAGGTAACACTTCAATGGGTCACGCAACTGCCAGTGTAATTGCACGAGAGCGGCGAACCGATCTGGATTTCGCTCTAATCGGGCATCAAGAGAGTTGGCGCTCGGCAACGGATGTCCTTGCTGTGCTGCGCGGTGCCGAGCGCACGAGACTACCCGACGATGAAATCAGAGAGATTTTTCCATGGATTCCGCCGCGCGCCGTCTGCAACGTTGAGGTTGTGTCAGCAACCGGCGCGAAAGCGCGCGGACTATACATAGACTGCTTCATTCCTCCGGATCGCCTCGATTGTGAATACGTCCGCGATAACCTCGGCCGCGTTCGGGCTGCCGCTGCCTGTGCAATTAACGCGGGAGCAAGAATTGTGAGCCTGGGAGGATTCAGCTCCATTCTGATCGAAGGTAATTTCGATCAGCTTCCCGAAAGGAGCGATACGGTCTTCACGACAGGTAACACCCTGACGGTTGCGTTCATTGTGCAGGGCATCAGGAAAATGTGCGCGCTGGGGCGTCGGGACATCTCGTGTTCGACGCTCCTCATCGTTGGAGCCACCGGAGATGTGGGTTCCGGCTGTGCCCGCTGCCTGGCGCCTTTCGTCAAACGCGTGATACTTTGCGCACGGAATGCGGAGCGGCTGCGTGCCCTTGCCGCCGAGTTGGAGGCTGATGGAACCGAGGTTGAAATCGCAACAAATTTCGAGCAAATTCCGTTCGCTGCCGACATCGTGATCTGCGCAGCGAGTCTTGCTTCGCCTTCAATTCAGTTAGGCCGCTTTGCTCCCGAAGCAATCATCTGCGATGCAGGCTATCCTAAAAATCTGAACCCTGAAGGGCATTTATCTGGAACCCGAATCTTCAGTGGTGGCCTGGGACAAATCTCAGGCGGATTGAGTTTCATGCCGGATTTCAAAGGCATCCTGAATCGGCATCCGTTCCCCGATGTAGCCCATGGATGCTTACTGGAAGGTATGGCCCTCGCACTCGCGCGACGTTTTGAACCGTTTTCCAAGGGGCGAGGGCTCATCACGCGGGAGCGGGTCGAGGAAATCGAGACCATTGCCGCACTGCATGGGATCCATCTCGCGCCGCTCTACAACGCCGAAGGGCCATTGTAGTGCGGCGGACAAACAATACCGAAGCACCCTGCAGCATTCTTCGATACTTATCCTCGTTGGCCGATTGACGTGCCTGGGCATTGGCGCCGGCAGCCAGAAAGTGATATTGGCCGTTGAAAGGCGCCAAAGTTCCGGGGACCTTCTCCCCATATTTCTGGATACCCGTGAGGTCGAATGAATCGACTCCCGAGATCAGGTAGGCGGCAAAGGCGGCTGGACTTGCCGGACATGAATCGCCGTGACGCCGGCAACAAGGCACGCAGCAGAATCACCTGGCCCAACAGCATGACTGCCCCACAAATTTGCACTCACCCGCAAAAGCCTCAGCGATCACGGACCGAAGCCGCGGTTCATGTCCCAGAGAGGATAGTGCGGTAGCGCGCCGACGGGATCGCGGATAAATAGAGCGGTTTGTGCCACGCGATCGCGCATGCGCTGTTTTGCCGCGGCTCCGACATCCTTGCGGCCAAGTGCCGGAGTCTGCGCTCCGGAACGCACATTACCTTCAGGCGGGATGAAACCTTCAGCAATCAGAAGCCGCTCTCCGCCGCGCGGAACGAACAGGCCGGACAGAGATTCGCGGAGACGACGGATCTTCTGCTTCCCGAACTGCGTCTCCCAACGCTTTTCGATTGCGGCTGTTAAGTTGTAGTAATCTTTGCGCGCCAACAGTCCGAGCGGGGACAGGCGAACCATCTTGCCGCGGCGCGGGGGCAGGGCGGATTCCACGACTATAAAAGGTTTGATCTGCCATCCGATGCCGGAGGTCTCAGGAGAACAACCGGTCAGATGCGGTATCTCGCTTTCCGGAATTGGCTGATCGCTAAGCACACGCAGGGTGCTCGCGCACAGCCACAAAGGCACGCGCGACTCGCGCTGGTACTCCATGGTGAAGGCGAGCAGAAGTTGCGAGAGCAGCGAGGGCAAGGGTAGCAGAACGGCGTCATGTGTCGAGCAGGCTTTGTATTTCACGTCCATTTCCCAAAGGCCGGGTATGCCATGGGGCAGGTCGACATCCAGCCGGGCGGCGACGTCTTCGAGCGAGAGGCGGAGAGTTCCGATGACGTCCGAACCGAAGCGCGCGAGCCAGCGACTTTCGATTTCATCGAATAGCGGCGGCCAGATTTCGATGGCCCGGAGGCCCTTTGCGGTGGGGCGAACGATCCAGTCGGAGCGGATGCCGCGACCGCTGCCCCAGCCGTCGCGCAGAAGCCGGTCAGCGAACCGGTGGGGCCGAACAGCGATGGGGCGATCGTCTGCGGGATCGGTTTCAAGCGTGATAAAACGCCAGCGCTCCAGACAGCCTAGTTCGAACTTTACGCTCTTCTCCGATGCCAGGGATTGAGCTGCCAGGTTGCGCACAGAAGGGCTGGCGCCTGCAAGGAAGCGCATCAGGGTGGACCAAATCACCACGGACAGCGACGCACCGGCGTAACCCGAATCCCGCATCCGTTTTTCGAATTCGTCGTCGAGTTCGAGCGTGAAAGCGACCAGTACCTGGGATAGCAAAGCAGACAGCGGGCGGTTGGTTTCTGCAGGCATGCTCAACTAGTTTATCGGGACCAGAACTGGCTGTCTTCTTCTGTGACGATCCGAAAATCGTGAAAGCGAATGTGCCCGATCAGGGGGTGGGCCTGGCCCCAGAGTCTTTTGAGCCGAGCATTGCTTTCAAACGGAGTTCAACGGGTTCGCGTCGTTCGTGGCGTTTTGGCTGACGCCGATTCGACTCGTTCCAGGGGTGCGAGATAGCGCTCGAGAACCAACTTCAGTTCTCGCTCTCCAACCTCGCGCTGCTTCGCAGAACCATCCAGAGCGAGAGGAAGTAACCCTTTGACGATTTGCAGCGAAGTCTCCGCCGCCGTCTGAATCGTTTTGGCACTGACATGCGGCGCACGCATCTGAATGAGGTCCGCGATGCGCTGCTTCATCTGCTTATCAAGCGCCTGGACGCGCTCCGCCAGCTCGCGCGACACGACTGATTCCACAAATAACGTTTCGAAGCCAGGAGAATTCCGGCGAAATTCCAGGAACGAACCAATCAGCCGGTCGATCAGGTCGCGCAACGGTACCTCTGCAGCGCTCAGGTCAAAGAAGCTGTCGTGCAGGGCCTGATTCTTCGCAGCGTATGCGTTGGCCAGCGCTTCCGCGAGCGCCTCCTTGTTGGGAAAGAACTGATAAAGCGTTCCGGGAGACACCCCAGCCCTGGCTGCGATGGCGTTGGTCGTGGCGTTCTCATATCCCACATCCGCAAAGACTTCTCCCGCCGCGCGCAAGAGCTCAGCCATTCGCTTCTTTCCCCGCTCCTGGCGGCGTGGGGTTTTGTCCTCTAGATTTTCCGTCATGGCCTCTTGACAAATACGAGTACATGCTCGCATTATCTTAATCACGAGCAGTTACTCGCATATCACTTTACCACGGATGTGCCGGCGACGCCAAAATCGAAGGAGGTTGCACGATGGAATCTTCAACTCATGTTGCGTTTGTCACCGGTTCCACTGGATTGTTGGGCAATCATCTCGTGCGCCATCTTCTGGCACACGGCTTTCACGTCAGGGCACTAGCTCGCTCCAAGGAAAAAGCCGACGTACAGTTCGCAGGTCTACCGATTGAAATCGTCATCGGGGACGTGACGAACGTCTCGGGCTTCGCCCCGCATTTGCACGGCGTAGATGTTCTGTTTCACACGGCTGCCTGCTTTCGAGAAAGCTTCAATGGCGGCAGACATCGCGACGAACTCTATCGTGTCAACGTGGAAGGCACACGAGATCTGCTCTTCCATGCTTACGATGCCGGAGTTCGACGATTTGTCCATACGAGTTCCGGGGCAGTTCTCATCGGCAAACCCGGCCAACTGATTAATGAGACCATGTCGCGCCCTGTTGACGAAGCGTCGGACTACCCGCGGAGCAAGATTCAAGCCGATCAGGAAGTGGTGGAGTTCTTGAGGAACCATCCGGACGCCACGGGGTGTACGGTGCTGCCTGGCTGGATGTTCGGCCCGGGCGACATTGGCCCCACCTCCTCTGGTCAAATGATTCTCGATTTCCTGCATGGCAGGCTACCCGGTATTCCCCCGGCGGAGTTTACTGTGGTCGATGCACGGGACGTGGCCGAAGCCCACGTTGTGGCGGCGCTCCAGGGACGCCGGGGTGAGCGTTATCTTATGGCGGGGAGATGCATGGAGATGGCCGAGCTCTTTGCACTGCTCGAACACACAACCGGCGTACCCGCTCCCAAGCGCAAAATACCGATGGCATTCCTCTACGTCTTCGCCGCAATCAATGAGGCGTGGCATTTCCTCAGCAAGAAGCCTGTACTGATCAGCTTGTCCGCCGTGCGCCTGATGGCAGAGGCCAGGGGCTGTACCAACTTCGACAGTACTAAGGCCGAACGCGAGTTTGGGGTCCGCTCCCGCCCAGTAGCAGACACTTTGCGCGACGCCGCGAACTGGTACCGGCAAAACGGCTGGGATCGTCGGATGGATAGAGAACGCAAGCAGCTTCGACCCACAGGGGAATCGATATGAAGAAAATAGAACATTGGCTTGGTGGCGCCGTTCGCTGGGCTCTTTGCATCGGACTTGTCGCTTCCGCAACAACCACCTTGCACTCGCAATCGAGTAACCCCGTGCAAAGCAACTCCACCGCGGTTGAGTGAATGCTTATGAACCCTGAGAATACTCCGGAGTAGCCCCGCGCGAGCTGGCGCACAAGCTGTTCTACCCTGGGCCACACAAATAGATTCTGAACAGCATTTCAAAAAATCGGCGTTGAAAGAAAAGAGGAGACTTGAAATGACAATCACCGGTCTTAACTTCAAGAGAATTGCGGATTACGCATTTGTTTGCGGTGTCATGCTGGCGTTCTCCATTGGAACCCTATGGGCTCAGACACCCGGTTCGCCTGCACCTGCAACGGCGTCTGCACCAGTACCCGCCAAGTCCACGCTGACCATTCACCTGACAGAATTTCGGAATGCGAAAGGTAAGGTCAACATCGATCTATTCCGCGACGGGAAAGGTTTCCCATTGGACCCAACCGGCGTTGTCGAATCGAAAAGACTCGATATCGATCCCAAGACTTTGAGCGCCACGGCCGTATTCGCGGATCTGCCGCAGGGAGTTTATGCCGTTGCGGTAGTGCACGATGACAACTTGACGGGAAAGATGGAATTCGATGCGTCGGGGATTCCTCTGAAGGGATTCGGATTTTCGAACAACCCCGATACGTCGCAAGGCCCGCCCACTCCTGAATCGGCGACGTTCGCTCTAAATCAGCCTGAAGCGAAGATCGAAATCAAGATCGCGTATTGGCAATGAAATCCTGCAGAGCTTTAAGCAGGCTACCCCAGGTCTCTGATTGAGACCTGGGGGGCCGATAACGGCCACCCCAGTGAAACAGCGAAACTGAGACGTCCGAGGTCGACGGAATGAAGCGCATATGGTATTTTTCCAGCTTTCTATCGCTGTCGCTGACAGTCAGCGTCTGCGTTCTGCCCGTTTGGGTTGAGGCTCAGAGCCGCAAGGCGCCTGAAGACCTGAATTCAGCGAGTGATTCCGCTGTTGTGCAACGTGCGAATAGTCTACTGAAGCAGATGACGACTGACGAGAAGATTGGCCAAATGAGTCAGATCTTCATCTTCGGTGCGGGCCAGAACGCCGAAGAGCGGATTCGAACCGGGCAGCTCGGGTCCGTGCTCTTCATGACCGACCCCGCGCTGATCAATCGGCTTCAACATGTTGCTGTGGATGGATCGCGCTTGCACATTCCGCTGTTGTTTGGCATCGACGTCATCCATGGTTTCCGGACAATATTCCCGGTCCCTATTGGAATGGCAGCCTCCTGGGATCCATCCATGGTCGAGAAGGCCCAGTCCGTCGCCGCCGAGGAGGCACGAGCCGCCGGAGTCCATTGGACTTTTGGTCCGATGCTGGACATCGCGCGCGATCCCCGGTGGGGCAGAATCGTCGAGGGAGCAGGTGAAGATCCGTATCTCGGTTCGGCAATGGCTGCAGCTCAGGTACGAGGCTTTCAAGGCCCCTACCTGGGAGCACCAAATCACATCGTCGCCTGCACCAAGCATTTTGCCGGTTACAGCGCAGCAGAGGGTGGCCGCGATTACGATGCTGCCGACATTTCCGACGACCAGCTATGGAATGTGTACTTCCCTCCCTTTAAGAGCGCAGTGGACGCGGGCGTTGGAACCGTGATGAGCGCCTACATGGATTTGAATGGGATTCCTGCGACAGGAAATCGGTGGCTTTTGCGCGATGTACTTCGCGATCAATGGCATTTCAGAGGATTCGTCGTAAGCGATGCCATGGCGGTGAACAGCCTGACGACTCACGGATTCGCCAAAGACCCTCAGGATGCCGCACTTCGAGCGTTCGGCGCTGGCGTGAACATGGAGATGGCGATCGGAAAAACCGCTTACGGAACGACTCTGCCGGACTCACTGAAGGCTGGAAAAATCACAATCGGGCAGCTTGATGACACTGTTCGCCCGATTCTCGAGACGAAGATCAGGCTTGGCCTCTTCGAGCATCCCTATGTGGACGAGGCGCTTGCCAAAGAAGTCCTGAATGATCCCGATCACAGAGCCGAAGCAATGCATAGTGCAGAACGATCCGCTGTACTACTTCGGAATGATGGCGGGCTCTTGCCCTTGCAGGCTTCGCGCTACAAGTCCATCGCGGTGTTGGGTCCTCTCGCTGATTCCAACAACGACACAACCGGATCTTGGGTGTTCGCCAACGATGCCGGCGAAACCGTAACAATACTTCAAGCGCTTGAGCATCAGGTCGGCAGCGAAACTCATGTTGAATATTCGTCGGGTGTGCAGATTGCACGCAAATTCCCGTCGCCGTTCGATGGAATTACCAAGGTGAAGAAAGAGCCCACGTGGTCCGAGGACCAGGCCGCAAAAGAATTCGCCAAGGCTATCCAAATCGCACAACGCTCTGATGTTGCAATTATGGTTCTGGGCGAGGCTCAAAACATGAGCGGCGAAAGTGCATCCAGATCTTCGCTCGACTTGCCTGGAAAACAAGAGCAATTGCTCGAGGCTGTCGTTGCAACTGGAAAACCGGTCATATTGGTATTGCTGAATGGAAGACCGTTGAATATTAGTTGGGCCGCAGAGCATGTTCCCGCCATACTTGAGGCCTGGTATCCGGGGTCAGAAGGTGGCAATGCAATCGTGAACTTGCTCTATGGAAAGGCGGTTCCTGGCGGAAAGCTGCCCTTCACGTGGCCTCGCGATGTTGGGCAAGTACCAATCTTCTATGCCCATAACACTACACATGCGCCTCAGACTCAAAACAAACGCTATTGGGAGGAAGAGAGCACGCCGCTTTATCCGTTCGGTTTCGGCCTGAGTTACGCAGCTTTCAGCTTCTCGAATCTCCGTTTGAGCAAGCCAGAGCTGAAGATAGACGAAAGCCTCGATGTGTCCGTGGATGTCGAAAACACGAGCGATGTGCCGGGCGATCAGGTTGTGCAGTTATACCTGCACCAGCAATTCGGAACGAGTTCTCGTCCCGTTCGAGAATTAAAGGGATTCCGAAAGGTGCCGCTCTCTCCACATGAGAGAAAGACAGTTCAATTCTCGCTGGGCAAAGAAGATCGTGCGTATTGGAGCGCCGCGACTAAATCGTGGGTCAACGACGCGTCCCAGTTCGACGTATGGGTCGGCGGGGATTCCACGGCAACGCTCCATGAAACCTTCGCTACTATCCCATAACAAGTCACGGCATATCCGTGATTTTCCCCTTTCACAGCGAAGACGAGAACGCGCAACATTCGGGCAATGAGATCGTATCGACTGCGCTCGGCAACACCACAGATAAGAAGCTGAAGGGAGCGTCATGACTGCCAGACTGTTGATGATTTTAAGTACGAGCATCCTCCTTTACCTGGGTACCATGCATCTCGCTTGTACGTTTTGGGGGACAAGTCTCGCGCCTCGCGATCCTGCACTACAAGTCAGCATGAGCGGGATTTCGCCCAACCTTACCAAGGAAACAACAATGTGGCGAGTTTGGATGGGCATCAATGCCAGCCATGGTATGGGGCTCATCCTGTTCGGCCTGATTTACGGATACCTCGCATTGGCCCACGATCGACTTCTCTTTCGGTCCCCATTCCTGTTGATCGTCGGGTTAATGATGCTTGCGTATCTAATTGTCGTCTGCAGGCTCTACTTCTTCAGGGCTCCTCTGATAGGCGTCAGCATTTCCTTCGTGTTCTATGTTGTCAGTATTGCGCTATCGCGAGCCTAAAACATTCCACGGCGGCGAGAGGCGCACTCATCTGGCTGCAAGGTCGCTCCTTGGCGACCTGCAGGACGCGTTCGATGCTTGCGGCGATTCCTGGTATTGTTGCAACTTGGCGAACATCCAGTTGCCACATCGATCCTGAACCCTGCGGCATCTGAGTGGGACATGGAAGCCAGTGGGTTCAATGCTTGCCGATTATGCGCTCTATGGGTTTGTTGCCTACGATTGCGCTTGCAGTGCTTTGGGTCGTTCTCGAACTCTTTGCTACAAAAAAGCTGCTCGCCCGCAGTAAAAACGAACTCTCCAGAGCAATCGACACACTTCATTAACCGACAACCCCATCGCATGACCGAGCGAAACGATAGTTTGTGAGAAGGCACCGCTGCAGGCATCCACCAGAATGTCGCGCACAAAAGACCGATCGATCTTAAGTTGGCCTGGTTGTGACGGATGGGCTAGTGTCACAACCGGGCTACCCGGGTTTTACCGTCACTCCCACAATGTACCTATGATGCGAGCTGGAATTCTTGCTAAATGGATGGGATCGTTGCTGCTTTGCCTATGGGCCGCACCGATGAGTGCGGGCACGCTCAACCGGCACTGGGGCGAGATAGACGGGCTTCGGCTTTCGAACGCCACCGTAGTAACCAGGGACGGCCGTCAGTTTCGAGGCCATCTCGTCGTCACTCAAACGGGGGTGGTTGTCATTCATCACGGAACGTATGAAAGATGGCTCGCAACAGCGAACTCGCCCGAGATTCCAAAAGCTCTCGTTACCCGGATTCTGGTTCGCCAACGATACAGAATGACAAAGGAAGAACAGGATGACCTTTGGTGGTATGTCGCCGGTGATTGGAAAGCGATTTTCTATCCTGAGTTGAGTAATCTGTTTCCCATTGCAATCGTGGCCCATGCCGGATTCACTGTCGGGGCTGTTTTGTACACGCCTGTTGGGTTGATTGCGGCGGCTTGTCTGCCTCCCAAAACAGATACGATCGAGATCTTGCCCGATTGAGGCCCCAGGGCAATCGCATGAGGTGGTGAAGCAGGAACGTGCAACTGTCGCGGGTGCGGACGGTTCCGCTACTCCATGCCCACCGGGAGTGTCGCGGGAATCTCGCTTAGCGAGGGAACTGCGGCCTGATCCGCAGTGGAACCCTGGAGATTGCGCAGAATGCGCAGCCCGTCGCTGGACGGAATGGGCAGCAGATTCACGATGCACAGCATCAGGTTATAGAGCGCAAGTTGATTTCCGATAACCGGCAGGTAGTGTGAAGGAAAAGCCAGGAATAAATTCATCAAGGGTCCGGAAAAGGAGATGAGGATCTCCGAACGGCGCCTGCCGGAGTGAGCCCTGCGGTTGTAAGCGCCGCGCACGCAGAGCCCGAACTCGCGTACCGGAACACCGAGCGCGACCGCGGTAAGCATGTGCCCCAACTCGTGCAGAAGCAGGCAAAGGATCACCAGCACACCTTCCACAGCCCCGGATGGCCAGCCCACCAGTGCAATGCCGAGGAGGATGCACAGGGCAAGCAGTAGCCACCCTGTGTCATCCATTCGAAATGGAATCAGGAATTTCCGCATCCACCGACGCTCCACAGACAGTATGATGCATGATTTCGGCCTTGTCTTCATGCACTTGGGGGGTACCCAAACATTGTGCCGTTCCCGATGACGGCTTACAGGTTCAGCTTGCGCATGTAGTCGGCGTCCATGCGGAGGGCTTCCATGGGGTCGATGGTGAATTCTTCCTGCTCGATGAAGTAGTGCTTGAGGCCGGTAGCGGCGCGGAGAATCGGAGCGTAGTCCATCGCTCCCTGGCCGAGAACGGTGGAGTCGAATTCGCCCTTGGCGTTGCGCGCCATGTCTTTGACATGCAGCAGCGGGAAGCGCTCGGGAGTTTTGCTGAGGTAGTGAATCGGGTTGCGTCCGGCGGCGAAGACCCAGCCGCAGTCCATTTCAAAGACCACGAGGTTGGGGTCGGTGAGGCGAAGAAGCTCGTCGTAAAAGGTGACCGCCTTTTCGTTGGCGAATTCGGGGGTGTGGTTGTGGTAGCCGAAAGTCATGCCGGCGGCTTTGACCTTTTCGCCGATGCGGTTGAGCTCGTCGGCTGCCCAGCGCCAATCGTCAAGAGTGAGCGGGCCGTGGGCGTCCGGGTCTTTGTGGTTGGGCGAGGGGCAAACTATGTAGCTCAGGCCCAGGTTGTGGCCGTACTCGATTAATTCGTCGAGATGCGGACGGAGGTCGCCCATGCTGTGATGGGCGCTGACGCAATGAAGGCCGGCCTGGTCCATGGCGTGGCGGAATTCCTTTGCGGTGCGGTTGTAGTAGCCGGCGGCTTCGACCTCGCTGTAGCCGAGAGCAGCCAGTTTGTGGAGAGTGCCATCGAATTCCTTGGGAAGCAATTCGCGAACGCTGTAGAGCTGAAGGCCAATCGGCTTAGCTAGTGGCGCAGCGGAGAGATGACGCGCACCAATACCGGTCATGGCTGCAGCGGCGGCTGAAGCTTTCAGAAAAGTCCTGCGTGAAGTGAAACTCATGAGTCGATTCTCCTTTGGAGGTGCGTCCTATTCCCTAGCCCCTGGTTTCTCGTCCCTATCCCTGAATGGTTTTTGTCGCCGCATCCCACGTGGCTACGGTGCGGTGAAAGTAAGAGTAGTTGGCCATGTGGCAGCCGATGGCGGCGTTGTGGCCGAAGACTTCATCTTCAACGACGTGGTGGCGGGTGTTGATGGCTTGAAAGAAGTTGGCGATGTGCTCAGCGGTGTCGTTGTAGCCGTGTGGCAGGCTGAAGGTCTCCACTTCCGGTGCGGCGACAGGCGAAGCGGGCGCGGGATGCGCGGCCTTCCACTCCTCCATACCTTGCTTGCGCTGCGCCTCGGTCATGCCGTTCCAGCCGTAGCTTTCAAAGCGCGGAGTTACATTCTGCGGCGTGAAGGTGACGGAGTTGCCGGTGACAACAAGCGTTCCATTCGATCCGAAAAAGCTGATGCGCTCATCGGCGTCGTTGTTGTTCTGGTTGCAGTGAACGTGGACCTGGATGGAGCCGTTTGCCGATGGAAAATCGTAGATAGTTTCGAGGAAGTCGGGGAATTCACGGCTGTCTTTGTAGTGGTAGAGGCCTCCGCTGGAAAGAGCACGGGTGGGCGCGATGTTGAGGCCGGTGATGACGAAGATGCCGGAGAGCATGTGGACGAAGAGATCGCCGCCCAGGCCGGAGCTATAGTCCGCGAAGAGACGCCAGCGGAAGAAGCGGACGGGATCGAAGACGTGCGGCGGGGCGTCTTGAATGAAACGGTCCCAGTCAACGGTTTTGGGGCTGGCGTCCGGCGGGATGGGATAGACCCAGGCGCCGCCGGGGGAGTTGCGGTTCCATTGCGCGTCAATGGAGTGGACTTCACCGAGCCGGCCCGATGCGTAGATATCGCGCGCCTTGGCGTAGAGGATGGAACTGACGCGCTGGCTGCCGGCCTGAAAGATGCGATTTCCTGCCTGAACCGCCTCGACCATGGCCTGGCCATCGGCCACCGAGTGAGACATGGGTTTCTCGCAATATACGTCTTTGCCGGCGGCCACGGCGTCGATGGTGACGCGGCGATGCAGGTGATCGGATGTGGCGATTAGGACGGCGTCGATATCTTTGCGGTCAAGGAGGGTGCGGTAATCGCCGGTGGTGGAAATATCCGCGCCATAGGCCTCTTTAGCGACCTGATGGCGGGTTGTGTAGAGGTCGGACGCGCCTACGCAGACACCGGTGGAAACCTGACGGGCCGCGTGGAGCAGGTCGTAGCCGCGAATGCCGGTGCCGACGATCGCGAAGCGGATCTTGCGGCCGGGCTCGGATTGAGCTGCCAGCGAACGCGGGGCAAGGAGCGTTGACTTGAGTGCGGCTCCGGTTGCTACGGCGCTTGCACCGATCCGCACAAAATCCCGCCGCGTTATTGAAAATCGATTCACTTGAAGCTCTCCAGTATTACTTTGCTTCGAGCTGTTATTGTGTCGAGGGCCATTCTCGCTCTCGGAGCTTCATTGTGTCCACAAGGCGGCAGCGGCGACATTGTGCAACTCGATTGAGATGGGTAGGATACGGACCGGGGATCGAAGAGGGAAAATGATGGTGCGTAAGCAGACTGGGAACTTAAGGAGCTTGTTGAAATACTGTTGTTTTGTGTCAGGGCACGACTTCAGTCGTGCCACAAATGCCGCAAGATCAACTTGGGCTTTAGCCCCTGAGGGTGCGATAGAGTGCCCGGAGTTACTTTTTCAACAGGCTCTTCGAGCCGCGGCTGGATTGGTTTGTTTGGTGGGGTTGTTGGCGGGGTCCGCGAGTGGCCAGAAGCAGGAGAAGATACCGGATTTTGGACCGAATGTGATGGTGTTCAATCCAGCAATGCCGGCGGCGGCGATTCAGGAACAGATCGACAAGGTTTACAAAGTCCAGGAACACAGCGAGTTTGGCACGGACCGGAATGCGCTGCTGTTTTTGCCTGGGGACTACAAGGTGGATGTGCCGGTTGGGTTTTATACGGAAGTGGTGGGGCTGGGCGCAACTCCGGATGCGGTTCACATCACGGGCAATGTGCACGCCGATGCAAGTCGTCCGAATAACAACGCGACGTGCACGTTCTGGCGGGCGGCTGAGGGATTTGCCGTGACGCCGACGGGCGGGGCGGTAAACGGGACGATGCAGTGGGCAGTTTCGCAGGCGGTGGCGTTTCGGCGCATGCATGTGCTGGGGAGCATGGTGCTGCACCAGAACGGCGGCTGGGCAAGCGGCGGTTGGATGTCTGACTCTCTGGTGGACGGGAAAGTGGGCGCAGGACCGCAGCAGCAGTGGATCAGCCGCAACAGCGAATGGGGAAGCTGGACGGGTTCGAACTGGAACATGGTTTTTGTGGGCGTGAAGAATGCGCCGGAGGGTGAATGGCCGAAGCCGGTCTACACCAAGGTTGCGGAGACTCCGGTGGTGCGGGAGAAGCCGTTTTTAATTGTGGATGCGGAGGGGCGGTATGGGGTGCGGGTTCCTTCGCTGATTCGCGATTCCGCGGGAATTACGTGGAAGGGCGGCTCGACGCCGGGAAAGACGATTCCGCTGAGCCGGTTTTACATTGCGCACTCGGGTGTGGACACGGCAGCAACGATGAACGCTCAGCTCGAAGCAGGGAAAAACCTGCTGCTGACGCCGGGGATTTACGACCTGGCGGAGGCCATTCGCGTGACGCGGCCAGACACGGTTGTGATGGGGCTAGGATTTGCGACGCTGCGGCCAGTGAAAGGCACGGCTGCGATGACCACGGCGGATGTAGATGGCGTGATTATTGCTGGATTGCTGTTCGATGCGGGTGAAGAGACGTCACCGGTGCTGCTTGAAGTTGGGCCGGAGGGAAGCAAGGCTGGACACGCGAAGAGTCCCATCTCGCTGCACGATGTTTTCTTTCGCGTGGGCGGAGCGGGAGTGGGCCGCGCCAAGGTGAATCTGCTGATCAATTCGAACGACACGATTGTGGACCATACTTGGATATGGCGGGCGGATCATGGCGCGGGCGTGGGCTGGGACAAGAACCTCAGCACCAACGGCGTGGTTGTGAATGGAAACAACGTGACGGTGTACGGGCTGTTTGTGGAGCATCACCAGGAGTTCCAGGTGCTGTGGAATGGAAACGGCGGGCGCACGTATTTCTATCAGTCAGAAATCCCTTACGACCCGCCGGATCAGGTGAGCTACACCAGCGCGGCGGGGACGAATGGATGGGCTTCGTACAAGGTTGCCGACGGCGTGACGCGCCATGAAGCGTGGGGGCTGGGGATTTACTCGGTGTTCCGCAAGCCTAATGTAGTTTTGAGCCGGGCTATCGAGGTTCCGAAAACGCCGGGGGTTAAGTTCCACCACATGATTACGGTGGCGCTCGATAACCTGGGCGAGATTTCGAATGTGATCGACGATGCGGGCGGGCCTACTACAACCGGAAAGGCGCGGGTTACGCCTAAAGTGACGGAGTTTCCGTAAGCGCGGCTGGCGCTCAGGCACGGGGTGGCCGTGCGGTTGACTAAGTTTCCGAGTTGGCGAAAATGCAGGCACGATGCCGTGGCGGCGAGGCTGGTCCATCCTCGATTGGGCGGTAAACTAATGGAATCTGGCGCTTTGTATGAATGAAACTCTAACCATCGGTGACCGCGTCCGTCTGAGCGGTGGTTATGATATGGAGCCCAGGTGGCTGCAAGGAATGTCACAGTACACTGGTAAAGTCTCGCGATTCATCCCCGGGCAGAACGCACTTCCAGCTTCTGTGATTTAACTCGATTCTCCCATTTCCATCGATGGAATCACAGGCAGAATTCTGGTGCTTGAGCTTCGCTACACGGGTGCACGATGGGAAGAGAAGAATGTCGTCCACGTAGAATTGTGTGACTTCGATCCTGAAGCGAAGTCATGGCAGTATCGGCGACAAGGCAAGTGGGTTGAGTCATACGCCTCATGCGAGCGAGTCTAGTGCACCATGCCATCCCCGCCGGATGACCAGCTAACCAGAAGCTAACCCTCACCGGACCGCCTGAGGCGGGCGTGGGAGAATGGATGGGTAAACCGATATGACAAACGACATCCACGAAGAATCCTTGCCCACCATCGAAAATACGCCTGAACTGGTCGTCGAGCCTGCAGCCGAATCCACGCCTGAGGCTATTGCTGCGCCTGAGCCGATTGCTGCTGAGCCTGTTGCGACTCCCGCGCCCAAGCCTGCTGCCACCGCCAAACCCGCACCTGCGCCGATTCCGGAGCCAGTTGAGGAAGAGCCGCAAGAAGACTTTGGCGCGCTGCTTTCGCAGTTTGAAAAGAGCCATTCCCACAAGGCTGCGCCGGGGCAGAAACAGTTGCAGGGGACAGTCGTGTCTGTCTCCGCCGACCAGGTTTTTCTGGATATTGGCTACAAGACGGAAGGGGTTTTGCCGCGCTCGGCGTTCAACGACAATGCCGTAGGGGTAAAGATCGGCGATAGCTTCCCCGTTTCCGTGACGGGGCGGAACGAAGAGCATTACTACGAGCTGTCGCGGTTCAAGGTGGCGCAGCCACGCGATTGGTCCGCTCTGGAAGCGGCATTCGCAGAGAAGACCGCTGTGGTCGGCACGGTGACGGAGGTCGTTAAGGGAGGTCTGCGCGTGGATGTGGGTGTGCGCGCGTTTATGCCGGCAAGCCGCAGCGGCACCAAAGATGCGGCGGAGCTGGAAAAGCTGGTTGGGACGGAAATCACCTGCCGCATCACCAAGCTCGACGTGCAGGACGAAGACGTGGTGGTGGACCGGCGCGTGGTGCTGGAAGAACAGGCGCGCGGAGAGATGGAAGGCCGCCGGGCAGCGCTGAAGGAAGGCGATACGGTGAGCGGGACGATTCGCAGCCTGGTTCCATATGGTGCGTTTGTCGACCTGGGCGGGATCGATGGGTTACTGCACATCAGCGACATGGCGCACACGCGCGTGGCGAAGTCCGAAGACGTGGTGGCTGTGGGGCAGCAGGTGCAGGTACGCATTCTCAAGATCGATCCAGAAACCAAGAAAATCTCGCTTGGCCTGAAGCAGTTGCAGGCGGAGCCATGGGCCACTGTGCCGGACCGCTTCCAGGCTGGGCAGCGCGTGACGGGAACGGTTACGCGGCTGCAGGACTTTGGCGCCTTTGTGGAGATTGAGCCGGGGGTTGAAGGGCTCATTCATATTTCGGAAATGTCGTGGGGCAAGAAGATTCGCCACCCCAGCGATGTGGTGAAGCAGGGGGACCGTGTGGATGCTGTGATCCTGGGCATCAAGCCGGAGGAACGGCGCATTTCGCTTGGACTGAAGCATGCCATGGCCGATCCGTGGCTTGAGGTGCGGCAGAAATTCCCCGAGGGCTCGCAGATCGAAGGGCCGGTGACCAAGCTGATGAACTTCGGCGCGTTTGTGCAGGTGGCCGATGGAATTGAAGGCCTGGTGCACGTGAGCGAAATCGTAGCCGATCGACGCATCAATCATCCCAGCGACGTGTTGCGCGCCGGGCAGGTAGTGAAGGCGCTGGTGCTGGCCATCGACACGGAAAAGCGGCAGATCAAGCTGAGCATGAAGCAATTGGTGCCGACCAGCATTGACGAATACATTGCCGAGCACAAGGCTGGGGATGTGGTTTCAGGGCGGGTGATGGAATTGGGCGCTGGATCGGCGGTAGTGGAATTGGGCGAAGGGATTCGGGCGCAGTGCCGTGTGAAGGCGGCTGCAGCAGCGGCTCCGGCAGCCGAGAAAAAGGCCGAGGGCAAGGCAGACCTGTCGTCGCTGTCGTCGTTGCTGAGCGCGCGGTGGAAGGGCAATGAGCCGGCGGTTGCAGCCAAGGCAGAGCCGTTGAGCGAAGGGCAGATTCGCAGCTTCAAAATCGTGAAGCTGGACGCGGACGCAAAAAAGATCGAAGTTGAGTTGGCTTGAAGCAGCTCTGCCTAGAGATAAATATCGTCGATGTAGCACCAGCGCCAGTCTTCGCCTTTCTCGGCGGACTGGATGAGCGGGTGTTGCGTCGAGTGGAAATGGCCGCGCGCATGACGGTTCTTCGATGAGTCGCAGCAGCCAACGTGACCGCACTCCAGGCACATGCGGAGGTGGACCCACGTGTCGCCCATCTGCATACACTCTTCGCAACCCTTGGTGTGCGGCTTCACCTTTTTCAGGTGCTCCGCAATGTGAGTACATTTAACCGCCATTTTGCGCCTCCGGCTTGAGCTCTGCGAAAAGCATAACGTACGGGATGAGGCGCTGGCGACGTTCGGCAGAAAAACCGATCCTTCTGGAAAAATTCCTGCAGGTTGGGACTGAACGAATGGAAGACTCCTGCCGATAGACGATATGCACGAGGCTCGCTACCAATCGGAGGGGAAATATGCAGATCTCCAGCGTTTCAAACTTCGCGCCCTCGACCGCGGGATTAGCCCCGACTTCCCCCAAGTCAAAACCTGCAACCCTTTCTATTTCCACGCCTGCGCCGCAAGCAAAGCCTGCAGCGTCCACGATTCCCGCTGATGTCGTCACGACCTCAAAGCCTGCCCCAGCCGCCACAACTTCCTCAGCCACAACGACCTCCACGCCTGTGCCGGCTGCTCAACCAGCAACGACGCAATCTCCGAGCAAATCGGCTGCGCCCGCCAAGGCCGGTGCTGCCGCCGCGGCTGCGCAAAGTTCGTCAAGCAGTTCCGCGTCGGACGCACTCGCGGGCTCCTATTCGGCAACGGTGGATGGGAAGTCCTACTCAGGAAGCGTCGCGGAGTTGGATGGAACGTATACGGCCTCAGTTCCAAGTGTGCCTGGAGCCGTTGCGAGCGGATCGAGCGTCGCGGCTGCGGAGGCCAACCTTACCGTTGTGCTGGACGTGCTTGCCTAAGCGGCAACCCGATACTGCTGGGCGAGTTCGGTGAAGTTATTTACTTGCACGGCTATCCAGGCTTCGTCACGGCCTAGTTCGGCGGCCAGCAACCTGGCTACCGGCTCGGCCATCGCAATGGCGGCGGAAGCGTTCAGGAAGAGCGCACGGGTGTGGCGGGCGAGAACGTCTTCAACGGTGCGGGCCATTTCTTCGCGAGCGGCCCAAACTACTTCCGCGGCGATATAAGGCAGTGCGGGATGAAGTTGGGCGGCCAGGGCGGGCAAACTTGCGGCGATCGCGCGGATCTTTTCAGCATCGGAGCCGTAGACTTCAAGGCAGCCGAGAGAGGCCGACTCTTCCATAAAGCCATGGATGTGGAGATTCTTGGTTGGGCAGTCGACATCGGGAAGTTTGCCCAGCGTGATGGCGTGGTTGACGCAGTCCTCGGCCATATGGCGAAAGGTAGTCCACTTTCCTCCCGTGATGGTAAGCAGGCCTGATGTGTCGACGTGGATGATGTGATCGCGCGAGAGGGCTGAGGTTTTGCCGTCACCCTTGACCAGCGGCCGCAGACCTACATAAACGGCGAGCACGTCGGCGCGGGTGGGTGGCCGGACGAAAAAACGCGCCGCGGTATCCAGAATGAATTCGATTTCTTCTTCATACGGACGGGGTTCCAGAGTGGGTGCGTCTACCGGCGTGTCGGTGGTGCCGGCAACTGCGTGGCCGTGCCAGGGAATGACGAAAAGGACGCGGCCGTCGCTGGTCTTGGGGACCATAAGTGCGGTGTCGCCCTTGAGGAATGAGCGCTCAAAGACCAGGTGAATGCCCTGGCTGGTGACCATGAGCGGCTCGGCGGCTGGTTCGGCCATGTGGCGGATCGAATCGGTGAAGACGCCGGTGGCGTTAATGACGATGCGGGCTGTGAGAGCAAGCTCCTCGCCGGATTCTTCATCGCGCGCGGTAACGCCATTCACGTATCCGTCGTCGTCGCGGAGAAGGCTGGTTACCGGGCAGTAGTTGAGCAGCACAGCGCCGTGATCGGCCGCGGTCATGGCGAGATGGATGAGCAGGCGGGCGTCGTCAAACTGGCCGTCGTAATAGACCACGCCACCGCGGAGTTCTTCGGGCTCGAGAGCGGGCAGGCGTTCGAGGGTTTCCTCCTTTGAAAGAAGCTTTGACGCGCCGAAGCCGTACTTCCCTGCCAGCATGTCATAGAGTTTGAGGCCGATGCCGTAGAACGGGGCTTCCCACCAGGAGTAGTTGGGCACCACAAAGGCGAGATCGTGGACCAGGTGGGGCGCATTCTGGCGCATCAGGCCTCGCTCTTTGAGAGCCGACATGACGAGAGGGATGTTGCCCTGCTCCAGGTAACGTACGCCGCCGTGGACGAGCTTGGTGCTGCGGCTGCTGGTGCCTTTGCCGAAGTCGTGGGCTTCAAGGAGGATAACGCTGAAGCCTCGAGCCGCGGCGTCGACTGCAACGCCCATGCCGGTTGCTCCGCCGCCGATGATGACGATGTCCCAAGGCTCGGTGCGTTGACGGGCCTTAGCGATCATTTCTTCCCTTTTCATCCGCTACTCCGGTTCTGGGTGGTCGCTCTCCCCGCTCTCAAAATCGAGACCGGGGGCACCCAATTCGTTACTCGTTCCAACCTTTCGCACGATCGACGGCGCGGTTCCAATGCGAGCGCCGTTCCTCTCGCTCTGCGGCACTCATTTTGGGTTCGAAGCGGGCGTCATTCTGGCGCTTGGCCTGAACCTCTTGCGGATTCGCCCAGAAACCGGTCGCCAATCCTGCCAGATAGGCAGCGCCAAGCGCTGTCGTCTCTGTCACTTGCGGCCGTGCTACGGAAACGCCGAGTATATCGGCCTGGAATTGCATGAGCAGGTTGTTGACGGCTGCTCCGCCGTCGACTCGAAGAGCCGCCAACGGCGTGGTCTCCGCCTGGACAGCTTCAAGCACGTCGGCGACCTGAAAGGCGATGCTCTCAAGAGCGGCGCGGGCGATGTGGCCGGGCTGGGTTTCGCGGCGAAGGCCGATGATCATCCCGACGGCGTGCGGGTCCCAGTGGGGCGCGCCGAGACCGACAAACGCAGGGACGAAGACCACTCCGCCGGTGTCGGGAACGCCCGCGGCGAGGGCTTCGACGTCTGCAGAGGCTCCGATAAGCTTGAGGTTGTCGCGGAGCCACTGGACAACAGCGCCGCCGATGAAAATGCTTCCCTCGAATGCGTATTCCAGGCGATGCTGGGCGCTGGCGGCGAGGGTAGTGATGAGGCGGTTTTTCGAGCGAACGAACTCGGTTCCGATATTCTGCAGCAGAAAGCAGCCTGTTCCGTAGGTGTTTTTTGCCTCGCCGGGCTCCCAGCAGAGTTGGCCAAAAAGCGCTGCTTGCTGGTCGCCGGCGATGCCCGCTATGGCGATGCCGCCGAGGCCGAGCGTGGTGGTAACCTCGCCCACGTTCTGGCTTGACCAGACCACTTCCGGCAGCAGGCTCGCTGGGATATTGAAGATGCGGAGAAGTTCAGTGTCCCACTCACCTTTGACGATGTTGAAGAGCAGGGTCCGCGAGGCATTCGTCACGTCGGTTACATGGCGATGGCCGCTGGACAGGTGCCAGATGAGCCAGCTGTCGACTGTGCCGAATGCCAATTCGCCCCTGTCGGCGCGTGAGCGTGCGCCAGAAACGTTGTCGAGGATCCAGGCAACCTTGGTAGCGGAAAAGTACGGATCGAGAACGAGGCCAGTGCGGTTGGAGACGTCTTCGCCTACGCCACTTTCTTCTAGAGCTGCACAATGTGAGGCTGTGCGGCGATCCTGCCAGACGATGGCCGGGTAAATGGGCTTGCCGGTGGCGCGGTCCCAGATAATGACGGTCTCGCGCTGGTTGGTGATGCCGATGGCGGCTATGTCACGGGGGCGTGCACCGGCCCTGCCCAATGCTTCAACAGCGCAGCTTAACTGGCTGGTGAGGATTTCCATGGGGTCGTGCTCGACCCATGCCGGCTGCGGATAGAACTGCTTGAACTCGTGTTGCGCGACCGCTGCGATGGCGCCTGCCTCGTCAAAGAGAATGGCGCGGGAGCTGGTGGTTCCCTGGTCGAGTGCAAGGATGTAGGGCATGGATTGGATACCTCTTCGGCAACCAGTCGAACACTTCAGGGGGCGTGGCGGCAAGGCGCGGCTTTAGTGGACCTGGCCGGCGGAGTTCTCGAGGACGACGTTGGAGAGGATGGCGGTATCCGACTTGTCTGGAAGGTGCGAACAGAAGCCGATGCCTGCGTAGAATGGGCCGTCGATGTGCAACTGGATCGGCGGGCCAAACTGGTGCATCGGCTCGCCCTCAAGGCTGACGAATAGGGCGAAGGAGTCGCCGTGCTTTTCAATGCCGATGCGGCGCGCAGTTACGGTCACAAGGCTGTCGGGACTCTCGCCGCCGGGGCGGCCGCGGCCACCGATGCGAAATTCCATGTCCTTGACGCGGATGCCCTTTTCGGGACGCTGCGCCAAGTGGATCATGCCGGCTCCGTGAAGCGCGACGATGGCCTCTTTGGAATCGTCCTCAAGGTTCTGGCGGATGATGAGCACTGCCTTTCGGTCTCCGTAGCCGTTCGGATCTGGAAAGGCGATGTCGGCCGCGAGCGACACATCGCCGGACACCTTCTTCCAGAGGTAGCGGAACTCGTCGCGCATGTACCAGACGTTGTAGCCGGCGGAGTTGATGGTGTATTGGCCGGTGGAGGCGTCGAAACTGGCGCTGCCGGGGACAATGGCGCTGCCAATGTCGGACTGGCCGTCGAAGATGCCGATGGGGGAATCGAAGTTCTTGCTGGGGCGGTGAAAATCCACCGGAGGGGCAACCTGGGTGTGGGTTGCCGACCCCGGCTGAGCCCATGCCGGCGAGGCAGGAGGTGGGGTTGCAGGGGCTTGCCCGAGAAAAAGACACGGAGCGGCACAAACGGTCAAGGCTGATAAAAATGCGGCAAGTTTGCAGAAGAGTCGGACGCTGCGAGTTTCCATAGCAGAGAACTTTAGCAGAAGAGTGTCGAGCCTACTTGTTCTCGTTACCCGTGAGGCGGAATGTGATCGTTCCCCAGAAAAGCCGCGCGCGCATCTGTACCGGAAGGTGTCGATCGTCGTCGGTGTACCAGATCCAGATATTGCCGCGATTCTTCACGACGCCTGCATCCGCAGTGGGCTGTACGCGCAGGGTTTTGAAGGTTCCCAGCGTAGTCTTGATCTCCTCGCGGCCTTCCACCTTCATGGTTACCGGGACGGTGTGCAGCGCGTCCACAACCGGAATCACAAAAGTCTTGCCCACTTCCATAGGCTGCGACGAGGCGTAATAGACGCCTGTGAGCAGATCGGTCAGGCAGCCAGGGATAGGAGTCTCGACGTGCTTGGTTTGGCCGGTAACCATGTTTTTCTCGTCCAGGATGGATTTCCCCTGGCTGTAATCCATTTTGAGGGTGGAGTTGATCTGGCGGCGGCCTTCCACGGTCTGCTTGTCGAACTCCTGCGTACAGCCCTTGTCGCGGTCGAACGTGGATTGGAAGCGGTCGCCGACATGGAAGAGCAGGTTGATGGCGCCGATGGTGTCCGCGTTGGCGGTGAGGCGCTCACTATTGCCGGTTGCCTCAAAGTGCAGCACGGCTGTACCGGCGGGAAAGACACGCCAGTCGACGGTATAGCTGAGTGTCTGCTTCTGCGGGAAGCTGAAACCTGGCCGCGGCGGCGCAAGAGACCCCGCCTGCTGAGCGGGAGACCCGACGGCTAAGGCAAGAAAACAAAGAAAAACTGCAACGGTCGTGCGGGTAGTTAACTTCAGCGGGGGCACTCCTTGAGGATTTGGTCGACCTATACTTTGACTCTTATTGCGCGGTAATCGCTCACTGCAATCCATGCACGAGCAAACTGAAGGCCTGCCGCAGGAACAGCAGGCTGAAGTAAAGCAAAGCAGCCCCTATACCTGCATTGTACTCGCGATGCTTGAGGTAGAGCGAGAAGGAGAAGGAGCCTTTGCCGGTTTGGGAATCGGAAAGGTGGGCTGGTGTCAAGCGGGGAATCAGCCGCGGAACCTGGCTGCAATAGGCGTCGAAACCGTGGAAAGTGGCGCGCAGGAATCGTTCCTCCGAAACAATCACCGGGATGTAAATTGCTGCAAAGCCTATGGCCAGCACCAGCGCCACTAGCCAACTGAGCAGCGCAACGGCAAACCCGGCGGCAATCAGCATCGATCCCAGATAAAGCGGGTTGCGGGTATGGGCGTAGGGACCGGTCATGGTGAGTTCTCTGTTCTTTTTCACGTATCCGGCAGCGTAACCGCGAAGCCAGAGGCCGGGGAGCACGAGCACCAGGCTCCAGGCAATCGCGGCCTGTTCAGGGGCGCGCCGCCAGAGTTCAAGCAAGTAAAGGCCGGCGGTGAGGAAGCCCAGCGGAACACGGATGCGGCGGGCTATGCGCTGCCAGCGGGCTATCCAGTCGAGCTTCGGTTGCGGGTGGGGGGGGGGGGTCATCTGACGTTCTCCGGTGCGAGCAGTTCGTCGGTGGCCGCCAACACGTCTTCGGGCGAGATGGTCAACAGACCGGCTTCTGGAGTTGCGTGGCGGGTGTGGTCGCGGCGGCTATCCGGGCTGCGCAGCACTTTAAATCTAGTCCCAAATGGGCCGTTGCGGCTGGGGTCGGTGGGGCCGTAAATTCCAACGACCGGCCGGCCCAGGGCGCAGGCCAGGTGAAGCGGGCCGGTATCTCCGGCGATGGCCACGGTAATGCGGCGCGTTAGGGCGATGAGCTGCTCCAAAGAGCATTGGAGCGGGGTGGCTGCACCGGCTGTTTGGACGATGGCCTCGGCAAGGGGCACCTCGCCCGGCCCAGCGTTGACCAGCACGCGGAAGCCGCGGTCGATCAGGCCCTGCGCCACGGCGGCGTAACGCTCGACAGGCCAGCGCTTTGCGCCCCAGCCGGCACCCGGATTGATGAGCACGCTGGGTTGACTCACATCATGAGGCAGGATTCCGTTGACCCATTTCTCCGCGGCGGTGTCCACGGGCAGCCAAGGCGCGACAGGTTTCAAGTCGTCGCCGGCTACAGCTGAGGCAAGTTCAATATCCTGCTCGATGACGTGATCGCCGTGGGTTTCCACCTGTTCAGTGAATAACCAGCGCGCGGCCCGCTCCCTCGGCTCGGCTTCCCCGATCAGCCGTTGGCAACCGGCCATTCGTCCAACCACGGCCGACCGAATCGCTCCTTGCAGGTCGATTACAGTATCGTAGTCGGCCTCTCGAAGCGCCTGCCGCAAGCTCTTGATTTCATGACGTGTTTTACCGCTTAGAGGGTCTTTTCTCCAGTCCCGGGTCGGGGCAAGGTGAATCTGGTCGACTATGGGCTGCGCGGGATTCTGGTTGAAGGAGTTGAGACCGGTCTGGCGCCCTGCACTGCCATCCGCAGCCAGCAAAGCTCGCCAGCGCGGTTCGACGACCCAGTCAATTAGCCATCCGGGATGAGCCTGTCGCAACGCCGTCACCGCCGGTAGCGCGTGGAGGATATCCCCCATTGCGCCCAGCCGGACCACGAGCAAGCGGAACTTGGATTGCGTGTGCAAACTCTGATTTTCTCACAGGGGCTGCTGCGATGGAGAGAGTGGAAGCCTTTCGAGGAGCCACTCGATTGCCTCGTCTTCGTGCTCGATTTCGACGCGAAGGCGGGCCGTCTCAAGCGGCAGCGATTCGGTGAAGACTGCAGAGAGCTTGCCCAGCCGGAGGAAGTCCTTTTCGGTAGTGATGATTGCAGTTGCCCCTCCGGCCCCGGCGCTGGCACGTAATTGTTCCGCTTCCTGCGCGGTGTAGGTGTGATGGTCGGGAAATGCTTTGCGCACAGCGAGATGCAGCCCTGCCGCCTCAAGACCGGCAAAGAACTGCTCGGGGCGGGCGATTCCGCAGAAAGCGGCGATTGCTCTGGCTCCACTGCCGCTGGGGACGGGGACTTCCATTTTGCGATGCGTGCGCCAGATGGGCCCCTGCCACCCCCAGGACCTCAATTCTGTCTCCAATCCCGCATCGTCGGCAGGAATTGCCACTACGCTGGCCCGGCGAATGGCATTCTTCGACTCGCGGAGATTGCCCGAGGGGAGCAGGCCATCCTGCCAGTCCTGGCGGTTGAGCAGCAGAATGTCTACGTTGCGGTGAAGCTGGCGATGCTGGAAGCCGTCGTCGAGCAGATGGATGAAGGGCCGGAGTTCCTCGCCCAGAAACGCAATCGCTGCCGCATCCCCTTCTGCCAGCACTCCCGCATCGTAACGCCGTGAGGCGACATAGACCGGAACACCCCCTCGCGCGATGAGAAGCGGTTCGTCGCCGAATTCTTCGGCAGATCCGTCCTGGGCTACTCGCACGGCGACTTGGCTGCGCCGGCCGTAGCCTTTGGACAGCACATCCACCTGAAAGCCGCAGCGCGTGAGAGCGTCGGCCAGCGCAATGGTCAATGGCGTTTTGCCTGTCCCGCCGGTGGACAGGTTGCCGACGCTGACCACGGGATAGCGCAGGCGACGGATTGGCTCCGCTTTTGTGCCCAGGCGCATTTCCCTCAGCCGATTCGCCAGCATGTATGCCGGAACCAGGGGAAACAGCAGCTTGCGCGGGGAAAAGCCTGAGCCTTTCACCGCTTGAACGGGATGAGCTTGCATCGGCTCAGATTGATTTGGATTGGCCCGAACAGGCTGAGCCGGTTCAGGTTCAACTGGCTGAACTTGAATCGGCTCAATCTGGGTCGGTTTGGCTTGAGACGCTACGGGAGAAGCAGGGATTTCGGGCGAAATTGAAGGAGGGTTTCCCTCAGGGGCTAAAGCCCAAGCTGATTCTGCGGCACTTGCGGCACGACTGAAGTCGTGCCCTGTTACAGAGCTCTCCGAATTATCCGCTAGATGGAGTTTCTCCGCAGCCAGTTCTGCCGGCTGACTTTGAAAAAACTCGAGTTGAATCGGTTTCGGCTGAATTGGCCGTGTTTGGGGTGGAGCGGATTGAACAAGATCGAATTGGACAGGAGCAGCCGGGACTGCCTGTTCCTGAACCGATTCCTCATTGATTTGCTGAGGCGGAGCGATCTCGAATGCCGGAGCCAGTTGAACTCGATCCCGTTCCGGTTGAACGGTCCTTGTAGAAACCAGCGCTCGCAACGCCTTAACGCAGCGGCCGGTCGCTCCGGACTGCTGTTCGAATACGCGTTTGGCGCGCTCACCCATCGTCTCAGCGGTCGCCTTGTCTTGGAGCAACTCGATCAGAACTCGGGCTAGATCCTCCTTCTCGGCTATGCGGATGGCCTGTTGCGAGATGAGGTCTTCAGTGATGTCGCGGAAGTTGGCGAAATGGGCGCCCATCACAATGGGGACGCCGAACTGCGCCGGTTCCAGCGGGTTATGGCCGCCGGTTGGAAACAGGCTCCCACCTACAAATGCAGCCGACGCAAGAGAATAGACCGAGGCCAGCTCGCCGATGCTGTCCAGCAGCACAATCTCGCCAGGTTGAAGGAGCCTGATCGACCCCGCACGTTGTTCCCGCCATTCGGAGCGGCGTTTCCATGAATATCCGGACTGATTCAGCAACCCAGCCACAGCCTCGAATCGCTCAGGGTGCCGCGGCGCCAGGACCAGCACCAAGCGTGGGTCAGTATGCAATAACTGTGGCCATGCTTCCAGCAGCGCGGCTTCTTCTCCCTCCAGCGTGCTGCCCCCAACAACCAATCGATTGGCAAGCTTCAAGGCCTTCAGGACGCGGGTCGCCTCTGCCGGTTCGGCGGCACGCACATCGAATTTCAGGTTTCCAGCAACCTCAACCGTTTCCGGATGGCAACCGATGGCCCAGAGCCGGTTAGCGTCAGTCTCGCTTTGCGCGAGCACCAGGCTTATCCGCTCAAGAAACGGCCTCCACAGCCAGCGCAGCCGCCGATAGCGCGGCCAGGAGCGGTCCGAGACGCGAGCGTTGACAACCGCCACGGGGATTTCGCGGCGATAGCATCCGCTGAGCAGATTGGGCCAGAATTCCGTTTCCGCCAGAACGAGCAGGCGGGGCTTGAGCGCGTTGAGGTAGGCGCTTACCGCCCAGGGCAGGTCCAGCGGACAATAGAAGACCCTGTGGGCACCGAAGCGCTCGCGGGCCAGGTTTTGCCCGGTGCGCGTGGTGGTGGAAATGGCGACAAAATGATCAGGGAGAGCGGCCTCAAGCTCCTTGACCAGCCGGCTCACAGCCAAAACTTCGCCGACCGAAACGGCATGAATCCAGATGAGCGGTCGACTATTCTGGCCTTCCAAGGTTGTGACTCGTCCCAGCCGCCGCATCAACCCTTCGCGGTATTTTTGCGTGGTGGCTATCTGCCACAGCCACCACGGCGCGCCCACCACCAGGGCCGCCAACAGCGCGAGATTATAGAAAAAGAGAATCATACGTAACGGATTGCCCTTCCCGTTGTCTAACCCTCAAATGATACAGTCGAGCACGATGAGAATCTCGCGGGCAATGCCGCTCTCACTGCTCTGGCTGGCGCTGCCGGCCATGGCGAGCGACCATTCTCCCCCTGCGGTGCAGCCGGCCACCACCTATGCCGCCGTTGAGGTGCACGAAGACGAGAAGTTGGCCATCGCCGCTGAACCCTACGACACAAAAGAGAAAGAGTCCATCTTCAAGGTGGACTACCTGAGCCACGGCGTCATGCCGGTCCGGCTCATCGTGACCAACAATGGCGATCGCCCCATCAGCCTGCGCGACGCGCGCATTTTGTTTCTAACTGCTGCCGGCGAGAAGATTCAGGCTGCGGAGCCGGAAGACGTCGAACGCCTGATGACCCAGAAGGAACGACAAGGCTCCAAGATCCCCATGCCCGGGCCGATCCCTTCGATCAAACTCAAGCCCAAAGCCAGCAATCAGGATATTGAGCTGGACTTTAACACATTCGAGTTCCAGGCCCTGGTGGTCGAGGCGCACACCACGCGCGCCGGGTTCCTGTTCTACGACGTCTCCCAGCTCGACCACCCGCTCAAGGGCGCCAAGCTACATTTGCATGAGCTACGCGACGCGGACGGCAAGGAACTGTTCTACTTCGAGATTCCCTTCGACAAGTACATCAAGTCGAAATCGAACCAGATGTACTAGTGATATTGCATGCGATATGATTCAAGCGTGCGAGCAATCTTGGATACGTCCGTATTGATTGCGGCTATACGGAGTCCGACCGGTGCATCGATGGCGCTTCTCGATGCCGCACTCAAAGGCAGGATCGAAATCCTGGTCTCGGTAGCATTGGTGCTCGAGTACGAAGCGGTCATGTGCCGCGCCGAGCATCTGCGCGTTTCTGAGCTTTCGCTAGCGGAGGTTGAGAGTTTGCTGGACTCGATCTGTCGAATAGCTACGGAAGTGATGATTCAGTGGTATTGGCGGCCGCAATTGGACGATCCGGATGATGAAATGGTGTTGGAAATAGCAATTAATGGAAAAGCTGAAGCAATCGTCACCTTCAATCGAGCTGATTTCGCCCGCGCTGCGAAACGATTTGGTTTGCTGGTGCTATCTCCAAGAGAGGCGCTCGAAAGGATGGAAATTCAATGAAGCGGAGTAACTTTGCATTGCGTTTGCAGCCCTCTCTGATGGAAGCAACCCGCAGATTGGCGGAGTCGGAAGGTGTGGCGCTGAACCAGTTGATAAATGTCGCAGTGGCTCAAATGATTGCATCGCACGCCACAGCAAACTACATCGCTGAGAGAGCCAAGCGTGCGGATATATCCAGAGCCCTGGAGATCCTTCATAAACCCAGAAAAGGCGAACCGCCCCGCGAGGGGGATGAGCTGCCGGAATCGTGGAAAGGCCGAAACGGATCTAACAGTTGAATTGGAAAGGCTTCCCGAGCTACTCGTAATAAGTAGCGGTAGTCGTGTCAGTCTCCCAGATAGTGCAATCTTTCACACGCACCCGTCCTGCGGTCATGACGGTAAGTTGGTTGCTGGTTTGGTCGTAGAAATATTTGGCCAGGTTCTCCGCCGATGGGTTCAGCACGGTGAAGGGCTCCAGATCGTTCAGCATCTGGTGGTCGATGCGCTCAATCACCGGGCGCAACACCTGCTTCAGCAATTTGAAGTCGAGCAACAGCCCAGCCTCGTCCAGCACGGTCCCGGCAAGGGTTACGCGCACCTTGTAGTTATGCCCGTGCGGGTTTTCGCACTTGCCCTTGTAATTGCGAAGGTAGTGCCCGGAAGAGAATCCGGCCTCCACGGTGACTTCATACATCGGCGTCTGCTCGATCCTGTGGGGAAGAGTCCCAGACTCCATTCTAGAGCGTCGGGCCGGTCCAAGTCCCACGGTACCGCAGTCAGCATAATCGCCCCAATAAGAGACGCATCGGGTTCCGACTATTGCTTCTCATTCAGCCTGTCGACGACTTTGTAATCGGCTGGGACCTCAAAGAAGCTTGCGTCTGGTTCGGCAGTCGAGAGTTCCTTGGCAGTGAATACCTGTTTGCCGGTCATTGGCTCGTCGACGATCGAGATCAGATTCACCGCCAGATGCGTGGAGTACCAGAATTCCCTTGTAACGGCCATTGGCTTGTCGTTGCCCATTACCCCGGGATTGAATGTTGTCGTCTCGCGGTAGCCGTGCGTCTCCTGGCCTTCCGTGCTGCTCAATCCCAAGTCTTCATGTTGACGAAAGCCCGATCCACCCGGCAGGGGGCCAGACACGCTCGTCGGAGGCTGGAAGTTGTCATTCGTTGTCAGGTGATAGCGGTAGAGGTCGCATACCTTGGTTTTCGTCTCGCAGTTGTACCAGGTGTGCTCTTCGGGGTCCGTGATCTGGAAAATATCCATCCAGGATTTGATCTTGCCGCCTTTGGGAACCAGGATCCAGCGCTCTTGATAGATGCGACCCTTGCTGTCGCGCACTATGTGGCGCTCGTTGGTGAGCGTGAAGCTGCCGCCATTGTTAATGGGGCGCGCCCACTCCGTTACCAGGGTGAAACTGAAAGGAGAACCGGCCTTCGGCGGGATGAAGATGCTCTCCATCCGGCCGCTTGTTCCGCCGTCCTGGATGCGAATCGTGGGTTGCTGCGGCGTAGCTTGCGCAGGGGCCTGCGCAATGGCTGCGGTTGAACAAACTGAGGCGAGAGAGGTTAGGAGAAGTGCGAGGCGGACGCGCATGAAGACCTCCGAGACGGACAGCACCATAGCCTGTGGGAAACAGAATATACCCGCCAAGCTACGATTGGGCAAGCTGGTTCTACTCGCGGCCTTCGCGGCGCCTGCGCCTTGCGGCCTGGCGAGCCTCTTCACTGCGGCGGTCGACCTGCTCAAAAAGATGGGTCATCACGCCAATCAGTGCCGCCGCCAAACCGAAAAGCATAAGGAACATGGACACTGTGCGCCACAGCGATGCGTTGGCCGGAAGGCCCGGCTGGAAGCTCGAAGGCACCAGCGACATGCCCGCTGAGATCAACGCGAAGAGGCCGAGCGTGGAGGCGAGAATGTATAAGTTGCGGGACATAAGTGAGGGAGCGGAAAGGCTGTTGAGCCTGTTGCGATTCTACGCGGCAAGCGGGATGCTACGCGGAAACTTCCAGGCTGTCCATCAATTGAACTCCGGCTTTCGCGAATTCGGTTTCGATTTTTTCGACCGATCCGTTCAGGTCGATCGCGCGGCAAGCGTCGCTGACGATAACGGTCTCAAAACCGAGGCGCCGAGCGTCGATGGCTGAGTAGCCGACGCAAAAATCGTAGGCGAGACCGGCGAGGAAGATGCGCGTCAGCCCGCGTTCGCGGAGGTATCCGCCCAGACCGGTTGGGGTAACGCGATCATTCTCGAAGAAAGCCGAGTAGGAGTCGATCTGGGGCCGAAAGCCCTTGCGCAGGATCAACTCTGCCTGAATCAGGTTGAGTTTGGGGTGAAACTCCGCTCCCTTACTCCCTTGAACACAGTGATCCGGCCAGAGGGTCTGAAGGCCGTAGCTCACCTCGATTTGCTCGAAGGGATGCTTGCCGGAATGAGACGAAGCGAAGGACGTGTGGTTGGCCGGGTGCCAGTCCTGGGTTAGGACGATGTGATCGAATCTCGATGCGATGCGGAGAATGGGATCAATTACGGCATCTCCATCAGCGACAGCCAGCGCGCCGCCGGGGCAGAAATCGTTCTGCGCGTCGATGACGAGTAGTACGTCGGTGATATTAACGAGATAGGCCATCTGCAGCTTCAAACTCGGCAAAAAATTGGCGCGCCGGACGGAGCTTTCCTTTTTTCGCGTCTTCCAGACCCTGACGAATACCCTGTTCGGCGCCAGGCTGTGCCGCATCGATCATTTCCAAACGAATGCGTTTACCAACAGCCCTTGCGGCTTTGGCGATAGTTTGAAGATGGACTGCGCTGTTTTCGGGATCGAGGAGCCGGTCTAACTGAGAGCGACTTGTTCCCATCCGCTCGGCCATTGCTTTCTTGCTTATGCTTCCGGCCTTCATCGCCTCCGCCAATTGCCATGCGATGACGCGCTTGATGGCTACGGCTTCAACCTCTTCCAGGATGCCCTCTTCTTCAAGAAAACTATCGAAGGTCGAACCGCCGTGATCGAAATTCGCTTTCTCAACAGTGCTCATGGGATTTCCTTCTCATGTTTGAGTTTGTGTGCCCGAGCCAAAGCCAAATCAGACGCTGGTGTAGCCTGTGTCTTCTTGAGAATGCCGTGCAATAGAACCATTCGCTCTCTTTTGTCCACGCAGAAAAACACCCTCGGGATCCGATTTCCAGGCAGATTTGTTCGGACCTCGTGCAGCCCTCCGCCCAGCGGACGACGCGTGGGCATTCCAATCGGCCAACCAAACTCCACCGTCTTGATGTCCTCTCCAATCAGTCGCCGATCCTCGGGACTTTTCATCGCCCTTAGCCAGACCCTTACAGGTTCATTTCCAGCATCTGTTCGATAGAACAAGACGGGAACGCGCCTCAACAGGTCTGGATTAAGTGTACCACGGAAGGTACTTTCAGGTGGATTACTTTCCTTTCTCTCTTTATTCTGTATATGCATATTTTCTCCATTATGGGACGAATCTTACTGATAATAGGCACCTTCAAGCAGATCGTCGCCATCTCGGTATTACTTGAGCCCCTCCGCGATGGCCTTTGTCAGGGATCCATTCGGGTCGTCGTCATTGAGTGCCCAGACGTAGGCCCCGCCTAGCTTGTTTTTTCTTATGTAGGCCGTCTTGGCTGCCACCGAAGCGGGAGAGTCGTAGGTGTAAAAGGTTCTGCTGAGCGGACTGTAGAGCGTCGCTCCAATTCTGACAGAATCGTACCAGGCGGTGAAGCGGTTCGCCTCGACGAGTTTCTCAATCGTCGCGTAGTTCAGGAATCCTGGGGTCAGAAGGGTGTCGCAACCGGGCGATGGAGCGGCTTTGTTCGGATTGGGACAGATTCCCGATCCATCGGCCAGGAGCACGGGAGCCGGGGCCGCGACACTCTGGTACAAGCCGTGCTTCGCGTTGGGAACGCCCGTCCAGCCGACAGCATACAACGGCATGCCCATTGTGTATTTGGCGGCAGGGACGCCCGCTCTCAAATACGCCTTTACAGTTGTGTCGATGTCGGGAGGGCCGTCGTGCGAAGGTTTCGCGTTGGAAGCGAAGAGGGGGGAAGCTTCGTCGGTCTGCTTATCGTCGGGAGTGGCCAAATCGTAGCCGTCGATGGTGAGGAAATCGACTTGCTCGGCGGCGGCTCTTAAATCGATGTTGGCGTATTTGTTCGGGTCGGCAGGGGAATCGAAGGTCAGAACATACTGCTTGCCCGTAATTTTCGACAGCGCGTCGAGCTGGGTTCGGAACTCTTTCAAGAGAGCGGCGAAATTCTCTTTGTCTGCGGCGGATGGAAACTCCCAATCGATATTGAATCCGTCGAACAAGCCGGGAGCGCGCACGCCGGCAGCGATGTTGCCTTTGACGAATAGATCGATGCACGACGAAGCAAGCGAAGTACGGCCACCGGGCGTAGCGGCAGCGGTTACCCAGCCGGCAGCGTTGCCGGCCTGCCCTCCAAGCGAGATCAGAACTCTCAGGCGGGGATGCAGCTCTTTGAGTTGCAGGATAGCTCCGAAATTTCCATAGGGGGCAGCAGTGTAGGGTTTGCCGCTCACACCCGGCAGCGAAGTATCGAGGTAAGCCGCGGAGGGATCTTCGATGGCGCACGAGGGCGTCGCAGTTGGAGTTACATCGCCAAATGCATAAATAAGGTGCGTCAGCTTGTCGGCGACGCCATTTCTTTGCAAATCCGCAATTGTGAACCCACCATAATGAATTCCCCACTCCTCGAAATAGCCGCCGATGACCTTGTCGGCACGGGGTGCCTGAGCCATCAAGGGAGAAACACATGCTGGTAAGGCCAAGCAAAATAGAACTTTTAGGAAGGGGTGGAAATCTCTCGCCATCGTAAATTTCTCCGATATAACGCAAAGTTCGCGCTCACGGAGTATAGAACCATTGCAGTCGATTGGATATCGCGCTTGTCACCGTTGCGAGGCCGGGAAACCAGAATCTAGTCGCCGGTCTCTGCCGCGAAAAACGCTTCGACATCCGTGATGGTGGCGGTCATGCGATACGGCGGCAAACTGGCCAGGAAGGTTTGGCCGTATCTTTGGCGGCGGACTCTTGGATCGAGAAGCACCAGCACGCCGCGGTCTTCCAGCGAGCGGATCAGGCGGCCAAAGCCCTGCTTGAGAGTCAGGACTGCGGCCGGCACCTGGTAGTCGAAGAAGGGCTTGCCACCGGCTTCCTCAATGGCTTTCATGCGGGCGGAGACTACCGGATCGCTGGGGACGGCGAAGGGAAGCTTATCAATGATGACGCAGCTCAGCGCTTCGCCCTGCACGTCTACGCCCTGCCAGAAGCTGGAGGTGCCGAAGAGAACGGCGTTGGGGGTCTCGCGGAACTGCTCCAAAAGCGCCTTGCGGGGAGCGGTGCCGTGCAAAAGCAACGGGAAATCGAGAACTGGAAGCAGGCGCTCGTAGAGATCGCGCATCTGGCTATAGCTGGTGAAGAGGCAGAACGCACGGCCGCGGGTGATTTCGAGAACGCGGCGGATGCACTCGGCGGCGGCTTCGGGAAAATCCGGCTCACGCGGATCGGGCATATTGGGCGGCAGGTAGAGCAGCGCCTGTTTGTCGTAGCGGAAATGGGAAGGCACCACCAGTTCACGGGCTTCGGTGAGGCCGAGCCGCTTGCGCATGTGCTCGAAACCGCCCTGCACGGTGAGCGTGGCGGAAGTGAGGACGACGGTTGGAATCTGATCGAAGACCATTTCGTGCAGCAGTTCGGAAACATCGATGGGAGTGGCTTGCAGAAAGGTGGTTCGCGCCTGGGACCGGGCACTGCGTGCAGCGGACTTATCGTTCCCGCCGAAGGAGACGCGCCGCTCCATCCAATAGACCATGTTGCTGGCGTTCGATTCGAGCAGGAACTCGAGCTCGGTGCGCAGGCGGGCAACGCGTTTGCGCAGGCCGGGAGCTTCGTCGATGCCTTTGAGGCCTTCCATTTCCGCTTCGAGGCGACGGAGGGTTGCGCGCACTGACATGTAGAGATCGCCTGAGGTTTCGAGGAAATCCTCGCGGCCAACGAAAGGCTGGCGTCCGTCGCCGGCCATGGGCAGACCGGCAAAGAACATGCGGGCGCGCTCGCGGAGTTGCTGTGTAACGGCCGGAAGCTTATCGGCACCTTCTTTTCCGCGTAGCAGGGCGTCGGTGTCGCGTGCCAGCTCTTCAAAGCGGATATTGCTGACGGAGAGACCGAAGTAGTTCGAGGCTACCTCTTCCAACTCGTGTGCCTCGTCGAAGATCACCGCCGCGGCTTCGGGCAGAATGCCGGCGTCCGGAGCGCCTGTGGCCTCCTGCTTAACAGAGAGGTCGGCGAAGAACAGGTGGTGGTTGACGATGATGATGTCGGACTCGAGCGCACGGCGGCGCATCTCAGTGATGAAGCAGCGGCGGTAGTCGGGACAGGTCGAGCCCAGGCAGGCCTCGGTGCGGGCGTCCAGCTTGTTCCACAGGGCGCTCGACTCGGGCATCCCCGATAATTCCGCACGGTCACCAGTCTCGGTAGTTTGCTCCCAGTCGCTGATTTGGCGATACTGGTCGATCTCCTCCAGTCCGGAGAGAATGGGCTGAGTGCGCAGGGTGACAAGCTTGTGACGGCAAAGGTAGTTGGCGCGGCCCTTCATGTAGCAGACTCGGAGGCTGCCGAGGAGCGTCTCAAGGAAAGGGACGTCGCGGAAGAAAAGCTGATCTTGCAGAGCCTTGGTGCCGGTGGAGATGATGACGCGCTGGCCAGTGCGCAAGGCCGGAAGCAAGTAGGCCAGGGTTTTGCCGGTGCCTGTGCCCGCCTCGACGATGAGGTGACGCCGCTCTTCGAGGGCTCGCTCCACCGCCTTGGCCATTTCGAGCTGGCCGGGGCGGTATTCATAGGGCAGCGACGAGCGTGCCAGAATTCCGCCGGGGGCGAAGAACTCGTGCAGGCTGGGCAAGGCGCGGGTTGTCGTGTCGCTGGCGGCCATCGGGACTGACTCCATCATAGATAGCCAGCCTGTTTTGGTGATTTTGCCGCCGGGAAATTCGGCTGCGTTCGCGCCTTAACCTAAGTCTGGAACTTTGCCCGTGGGAGCGGTGCGGTATTCGACGTCACCGAGAGCTTGACTGTGTTGAGGGGCCATCCATTGGTCCAGAAGAAATGTTTCGACAGAACGCGATTTCTCGTCGATGCCGCTAGCTTTCTTCAACTGCTTTTTGCGGGCAACAGTGATTCGGTTGGCGGCGGTGGCCTTTTCCGCCGCCGCGAAGTAGGGATTCCCGGCGTTAAGATTCATTTGGTTACCGTGTATGTGCATAGGCACCTTCCGGCCAGGAGTGGAGCAATCGAATGCCCCTGCGGGAAAGGGGGTGATTAAAGAAGTCTCATGTTCGGATCGAAAGACTGCGGCGACAGGAGTAAGCTGGGAGCGTCGCAAGAAGGAACCGCACGGATTGTGCATGAAGGGATTGAGGATGCGCAAGCTGGTTGGCCTGATCGCAATGGTTGGAATGGCTGTGCCGGTGTTTGCGGCAAAGCGCGCCACGGTCGCTGAGTTGGAACAGAAGCTAGCCGCTGTCCACGGAGCGCCGGATGCGGACGCGGCGCGGCAACTCTCCGATTTGGAATTGCATGACTTCGATTGACTCCGCAAAGTGGACTAAGTATGCTTAGTCCATGCCTTATACCGTCCATCAGGCGAAGACTCACTTTTCACGGCTGCTCAAGGAAGCAGAAGCAGGCCAGGAGGTCGTCGTGATGCGCGGAAAGAAACCGGTAGCGAGAATTGTGGCGATTGATGAGCCAGTAGCAAACAATCCTGCGCCAAACTTTCGGCTGCTTGGTGAGTATCGCGGGAAGATCAGCTGGGATGAGGATGCTTTCGACCCAATGACGGATGAGGAACTTGTTGAGAGCGGGCTGGGATATATGCTGAATGCGCCCCTGGTCCCACCCCCCGACAGATGACTTACCTGCTCGATACACACACGTTTCTTTGGTTGCTCAGAGCTCCTGAAATTCTCCCCGTCCTGGTACGAGATATTGCCGCGGATCGCTCAAAGATTCTGGTCCTCTCAGTTGTGACCCCTTGGGAGATGGCAATGAAGGTGACGACAGGCAAGCTGGATGCGGCCAAGATCATGGATAGCTTCGATCTGGTTGTGGCGCGTGCCGGATATAGCATCCTGGAAACAACCCTTCGGCAGGTGATTCGCGGAGGACGTTTGCCGCTACACCACCGCGACCCCTTTGACCGGCTTCTGGCAGCACAGGCGCTCGACCTGCACATTCCTCTGGTGAGTCGGGACCGGATCTTCGATTTGTACGGCGTTAACCGAATCTGGGACTGAATTCTGTCCGAGATCGATTAGGTTCTTGGAAACATATTGACTGGAGAAGCATTTTGGCGAAGTATCGCAGACCGGGATTGCCTGCCAGGTCAGGCACGGAAACATTGCCGCTGGTGGCCATTGTCGGACGGCCCAACGTGGGCAAATCCACTTTGTTCAATCGGCTAACGAAAAGCCGCCGTTCCATCGTGGGAGATGAGCCCGGCATTACGCGCGACCGCATCTACGGCGAATACGAATGGCTGGGCCGCCAGTTCCGGCTGGTCGACACGGGTGGCATTGTGCCCGACGACCCCGAGCTGATCCCGATGGAGATCTTCGCACAGGCCAGGGTTGCCCTTGAGGAGGCGGATGCGCTGATTCTCGTGGTCGACGCCCGCACCGAGTTGGCCAGCCCCGACTACGACCTGGTCAGGATGCTGATTCGCGGGGGAAAGCCGGTGTTCCTGGCCGTAAACAAGGTCGAAGGCGAGGCCATGGTCGCGGCTGCTGAAAACTTCCGCCAGCTCGGCCTCCGCAATGTGTTTCCGATCAGCTCAGAGCATGCATTGGGGATTGGCGAATTGCTTGACGGCATCTCCGAAGCACTTCCCCCGCCCGTCGACGCTCCAAACGCAGCCGAAGGGAATCCAGCCGGTGAAGAAGCATTTGCCGAAGCCGATGCGGCCGAACTGGACAAAGTTGCGGATGACTTGCTTGGGCCAGAAGCCGAAGACCCCGACGCGCGTCCCCTGCATCGCACCCATGGCGAGTTTGAGCAGCACGAGACGTCGGTGGCCATCATTGGCCGGCCCAACGTTGGCAAGTCCACGCTGCTGAATGCTCTGACGGGGACATCGCGGGCTATTGTTTCGCCGATCGCTGGAACCACCCGCGATGCAGTGGATGAAGTGGTCGAATTCGAGGGAACCCAGTTCCGTTTTGTGGATACGGCGGGAATTCGGCGCAAGGGCAAGACGCACCTGATGGCGGAGAAGATGAGCGTGGTAATGGCGCGGCGGCACCTTGAGGCAGCGGATGTAGCCTTGCTGGTGATCGACGCCACGGACGGCGTCACCGGCGCTGACGCTACCATTGGCGGCTATGCGCACGAAAGCGGGCGTAGCGTCATCATCCTGGTGAATAAGTGGGACGCGGTTACGACCGGTCGCACGGATGGCAAACCTCCGGCAGATCGCGAGATCTTTGAGCAGCAGTTGCGTCGAGCATTGAAGTACCTCGACTACGCGCCAGTTATCTTTCTCTCGGCATTGGAGGGAACCGGACTGGGACGCGTGCTCAACGAGACCAAGGCTGTGGCACTTGAGCGGCGGAAGCGCGTGTCGACCGGGCAGATGAACCGGTTCCTGGAGAAAGTTGATTTTCAGCGTGCTTCTGTGCCCATGTCGAAGCGCGTGCGGATCTTCTATATGACACAGGCTGCGGTGGCGCCGCCAACGTTCATCCTGTTCACGGATCGAGATATCAAGCTGCACTTCAGCTTTGAGCGATTCCTTGAGAACCAAATTCGGGAGGCGTTTGGGTTCAAAGGCACGCCGATCTGGTTCAAGGTACGCGCGCGGAATGCAGAAAAGAAGGAATAGGCTTTTTGTTGAAATGCAGGAAGATCGGCCTATTCAGCTCTCAATGCCTGCATCGGATCGAGGCGCGAAGCACGCCACGCCGGAACGATACACGCAATCGCGGCCACTACAAGCAGCGTTATGGCAACGGCGGCAAACACCTCCGGATCGAGCGGCTTGATCTCATAGAGCAGGTCGCGCATCAGCCGGCCGGCTTCGAGGCTTGCCGCGAGTCCCACGAGAAGGCCGAGGACCGCGGGCGCCATTCCATCGATCAACATCTTCCGCATCACTTGTTCTCGTTTAGCGCCCAGCGCGATGCGGATGCCGATTTCGGTCGTCCGCTGCGCTGCAATGTAAGACATCACGCCGAACAGTCCCACCGCGGCCAGCAGCAGCGACAGCGTGGCGAACCCTGTGAGCAGCGTCGCGTTGAAACTCTGCGCGGAAGTATGCTTGCCCAGCAACTGGTTCATCGTGAGCACGTCGGAGACAGGCAGATCGCTGTCCATTGCGGCGACGATGCGTTCGACCGGAAGGGCGTACTGCTCCACATCGTGACTGGAACGAATGACAAGCGTGCCAACCGTCTCAACGCCGGCATCGAGCGGAAAGTACATCATGGGTAGTGGCTTTTCTCCAATGATGTAGCGTGTGTCGCCGACGACGCCCACGACTTCCGCGACGCGATGCTCCATCGCGACATTCACATGTTTGCCGATGGGGTCCTCCCCGGCAAAGAACTGCTTGGCGAAGGCCTGGCTGATGATGATTTCATTGGCCGCATCGAGCCGCTTGCCGCCGTCAAAGGTTCTGCCGCGCAAGATCGGAATGCCGATAGCGCCGAAATACTTCGGATCGGCCCAGCGCTTGATGGCGTCTAGAACGGTGCCCTGCGGCAAGACGGGGTGCTCGACAATCGTGAATGACCAGTCGCCCGACCAGCCCTGTCCGGGAACAACCGTCACGAAGCCCGCCGCATCCACCCCCGGCAGGGCGCGCACGCGCTCCAGCAGACTGTCGAAAAAGTTGGCGCGCTGTGCAGCCGTGGGATAGCGGGCATCGGGAATACCGATGTGCATGGTGAGAACGTCTTGCGTCCTGCAGCCCATATCAGCGGAGCGCAGCCGATCGTAGCTCTTGAGCAGCAGGCCGGCGCCAATCAGCAACATCACCGTCAGCCCGACCTCGAGCATGAGCAACACCTTGCGTAGCGTTGCCCGCCCGCCTCCACTCACCGAGCGCGATGCCTCCTGCAATGCACTCAGCACCCGTTTATCGCTGGCGCTGAACGCCGCGATCATCCCCGAAAACAGCGCACACAGCACAATAATGCCAACGGTAAACGCGGCCACCACCCCGTCGATGTGGATCGACTCTACGCGGCTCATGTCCATGCGGGTGTGTTGTAGCCAAACGAGCGCCGCCGCGGCAAGCATCAGTCCCAGTGCTCCGCCTGCAGCAGTGAGCAGCAGGCTCTCTATCAGACGTTCGCGCAACAGGCGCAGCCAGCCTCCGCCCAATGCAGTGCGAATGGCCAGTTCCTTGCGCCGCGCCGCCGCGCGCGCCACCAGCAGATTGGCCACATTGAGGCAGGCAATCAGCAGCAGGCAGCAGGTTGCCTCCAACAGCAAATAAAGCGGCTTCTTGATATCCCCCACAACGTACTCCAACAACGGGTGGCTGTTGGCGTTTCTGAAGACGAACGGCTCGCTGAGATGCGCATCGTGGATGCGGCGTGAGATCAGACTCAGGTCAGCTACGCCCTGTGGCGCACTGACTCTCGGCTTGAGCCGCCCCACCACGTGAAACGAATGCTTGTTGAAGGATGTCATCAGTTCCTCTGGCCGGTCATGGAAGATCGCCGTCCAAAGCTGCGTAGCAGGGTCGGGAAAATCGAACCACGCGGGCATCACGCCGATCACGGTGTACGGTACGGCATCGAGATAGATGGTCTGATTGAGGATGGCGCGATCGCCTGCGAAGCGCCGCTTCCACAAGCCCCAGCTCAGAATCACAGTACCGTTGGCCGCAGGACTGTCGTCAGCCTGGGTGAAATCGCGGCCAAGTGCCGGCTGCACTCCCAGCGTGCGCAAAAGATCCCAGGAGAAAAGCGCGCTGCTCAGCTTCTCAGGCAGTTGTCCTCCTGACCCGGAGAGCCCCACGCGGCTGCCCTGCACGAGACCAAGATTACTGAAACTCCGGTTTTGCTTCTTCCACTCGCTGTATATGCCGCCGGAGACGACGTTGTAAGCCGGCGCGTCATTTTCATGCAGACCCCACTCGTAGAGCATGACCAGGCTGTCCGGATTATCGAATGGCAACGGCTTGAGCAAAACGCCTCGCACCACCGTGAACAGCGCGACATTGGCGCCGATGCCCAGCGCCATTACCAGGATGGCGATAACGGTAAATCCCGGTGTGCGGCCAAGCGTGCGCAGGCTGATGCGCAGATCGCGCTCAAGCGATTCAAGCCAACTCCACGACCAGGTTGCGCGGGTTTGCTCGCGAATGAGCGTGGGATTGCCGAAGGCGCGCCGTGCGGCGTAGCGAGCTTCTTTCGAGGACAGACCGTTTTCGCGCTGCTCTTCTTCTTCGAGCTCGATGTCCGATGCGAGCTCGCGCTCGAGGTCCCGATTGCGCTTCCTTGTCTGCCACCATCTCATCTCAGCTCTCCTGGTCAGCATTTGAGGTCAGCTCTTGAGGTCAGCTCTCCTCGGCGACAGGCCACATCACGCGCGCCACGGCTTCGGCCATCTGCTTCCACTGCGATTCCTCGACCAGAAGCTGCTTCCTGCCTTTTTCCGTCAAGCGGTAGTATTTGAACTCCCGATTGCGGTCCGGCGCAGTCTCCCATTTGGAGACAACCCATCCCCGCTCCTCCAGGCGATGCAGCGCGGGATAGAGCGAGCCGTGCTGCATCTGCAGGAATTCGTTTGTGGTCCTCTGAATATGCTTGCCGATCTGGTGACCGTGAGCCGGCCCGTAAAGAAGGGTCCTCAGGATGAGCATGTCGAGAGTGCCCTGGAGGAGGCCGGTCCGCTGTTGTTGTGCCTGCTTTACCATAGAAGATCGTCTACCCTCATTCTTGCGATGATGGTAGACACTCGACTATTGGATGTCAAGAGGCGAAGCGGAGTTTGGATTTGCAAGGGAGGGCGGTTGGCTCGAACGGGGTTCTAATAGGCTCATTGGTTTAAGTCGTTTGCAGCTGAGGCATCGCTGCGGTGCTGGTGAAAAACCCGAGCAGCCCTAAATCTCGACGCTCACCGGCCAGGTCTTCCAGATTTCGGCGCAGTAGTCCCGGATGGATCGGTCGGAAGAGAACTTGCCGATGCGCGCCACATTGAGGATGGACATGCGAGTCCATGCTTCCTGGTTGGTGTACGCAACGCTCACCGCGTCCTGACAATCGATATAGGACTGGTAATCGGCAAGCAGCATGTATTCGTCGCTGGTCAGCAAACCATTGACGAGGGGCGCGAACAGGCTCTTGTCGCCGTGGGAAAGCTCGCCGCTGGTCAATGAATCGATGACTTCCCGCAAATGTTCGTTCGAATCGTAAAGGGCGCGTGGGCTGTAGCCCTGGCGCTTCTTCTCTTCGACCTCCGGTGTAGTAAGGCCGAACAGGAAGAAATTCTCCGCGCCCACTTCTTCGCGGATTTCGACATTCGCGCCGTCCAGCGTGCCAATTGTGATGGCGCCGTTCATGGCGAATTTCATGTTTCCGGTACCGGAGGCTTCCTTGCCGGCCAACGAAATCTGCTCGGAAAGATCGGCTGCGGGATACACCCGCTGGCCCAGCTTTACGCTGTAGTCAGGCAGGAAAACCACCTTCAGCCGTCCGCGTACGATCGGATCCGAATTAACAGCTTCCGCAACCGAGTGGATCAGCTTGATGATGAGCTTGGCCATGCGGTAGCCTGGAGCGGCCTTGCCGCCGAAGATAAATGTCCGGGGGACTTGCTGCGTGTCCGGATCGCGCTGGATGCGCTTCAACAGCGTCAGGATGTGCAGAACCTGAAGGTGCTGACGCTTGTACTCGTGCATGCGCTTCACCAGCACATCGAAGATCGATTCCGGGTCAGTCTCAATTCCCAACCGGTCCCGGATGTATGTGGACAGCTGAAGCTTGTTGTCGCGCTTGATGGTTCTCCATTCCTGGCAGAAATCCGCGTCCGCGATCATGGGCTCGAGGCGCCGCAACTTCTCAATGTCCCTGATCCATGCGGAGCCAAGCCGCGCGGTAAGCAGTTCCGCCAGGCGAGGATTGCTCAGCACCATCCAGCGGCGCGGTGTCACGCCATTGGTTTTATTTGAGAATTTCTCTGGAGTCAGCGCATAAAAATCGCTCAGCACCTCCGTCTTCAGCAACTCGGTATGCAGCGCGGCGACTCCGTTGATCGCATGACTTCCGAGCGAGGCCAAATTCGCCATGCGCACGGATTTCTCCCCATTGGCTCCGCTTTCATTGATCAGGGAGAGCCGCTCCAAGCGCGCTTCGTCGCCGGGAAATTTTTTCCGCACATCGATCAGGTGGCGGCGGTTGATTTCTTCGACAATCTCCATGTGCCGCGGCAGGAGCGAAGAAAACAACCCGCGGGACCATTGTTCAAGCGCCTCTGGAAGCAGCGTGTGGTTGGTATACGACAAGGTGTGCTGCGTGACATGCCATGCGGTATCCCACTCCATCGCATGCTCGTCCACCAGGAGACGCATCAGCTCCGCTACGGCAATCGCCGGGTGCGTGTCGTTCATTTGGATGGCGAAGTTGCGATGCAGCTCCGCCAATGGCCGATTTTGCGAAGTCTGAATGCGCAGAATGTGCTGCAGGCTGCATGAGACAAAAAAGAACTGCTGCTCCAGCCGCAATTCCTTGCCTTGAAAATCTTCGTCGTTCGGATAGAGTATCTTCGAGATGTTTTCCGACGACACCTTATCAGCAACCGCGCCCACGTAATTCCCCTGATTGAAGGTCGCAAAATCGAAGCTCTCAACGGCCTCCGCCGCCCATAGGCGCATGGTGTTCACGGTGTTGGTGCGGTAGCCCAGAATCGGCGTATCGTATGGAACCCCGCGCACCACCTTCCTCGGAATCCATGCGACCCGTAACCTTCCCACATTCTCGGCGTGGGCCTCGGTGCGTCCGCCAAACTTGATTTCAAAGCCGTCCTCGGGCCGCTCCAGCGCCCAGGGATTGCCGAGCCGCAACCAGTTGTCGGTCGACTCCACCTGCCATCCGTCGCGAATCTGCTGATCGAAGATCCCGTATTCGTAGCGAATCCCATAGCCGATTGCTGGAATATCGAGGGTGGCCAGAGAATCCATGAAGCAGGAAGCAAGGCGGCCGAGTCCTCCATTGCCCAGCCCAGGTTCCTCTTCCTGCTCGATGAGAACATTGAGGTCAATGCCCAGCTGTCGCATGGCCTGCTCGGTCTCGTCGTAGATCCCCAGGTTGATGAGATTGTTGGCGAGATGCGGCCCGGTCAGGAATTCCGCCGAAAAATAACAAACTACACGCACATCTTGCGTATGGTAGTTCTTCAAGGTTGACATCCACCGCTCGACTATACGGTCGCGGACAGTGTGGGCGAGCGCCATATAAAGGTCGTTCACGGTTGCCCGCTCGACAGACCTGCCTTGCACAAAAAACAGGTTATCCAGAAACGACTGAGCAAGCGCATCGGAGCCAAGCGCGGTTCTGTGGCCCTTCCGCGAGCCCGGCTGCGGGTGCGTTGCACCAAAACTATCTGACATTGTCGGCCTCGCTCGCTGGTGAGCCCCACGGCACTGTTGGAGGTTAATCGCTCTCTATTGTCGCGGCCTCACTTGTATTATCGTGGAGCGATCCCGGCCGACACGTGAAATACCGCACAGGCCGGCATTAAAATCCAGCCCTGGCCCGGTTGCGGGAACGGAGCGACAGCTGGTTCGCGGCCCTGATCCCACGCAGGTGTCACGCGCACACCGCACTACCATTTGCTACCCAAGCCGCTGAGTTTTCCTTCCAACTGAAAAACACGCTTGACATATATATAAAATAAACGATATATATCTCAAGCATGACCGAATCTCGAATCCAATCCCTTCTCCCGCTCAAGACACAGTGGTTCCACATCATGCTGTCGCTGGCCGGAGAAGAACAGCACGGCTACGGGATTATGCAGGAAGTACTGCAGCGCACCACCGGGAAAGTCCGCCTTTGGCCAGCCACTCTCTACGGCTCTATCAAGCGGCTGATCGAGGCCGACCTGATTGAGGAGTCCAGTGCGCGGCCCGCTCCCGAGGTGGACGACGCCCGCCGCCGCTATTACCGCCTCACGCCCCTGGGCCGCCGAGTGCTCGACGCCGAATGCGAACGCCTGCAGGACTTGGTTCGGGCAATCCAAACGAAGCGAACGATGGTGACGTTAGGAGGGTGACCGGATGAACATCGCATGGCCAATCTACCGGCGGCTGGCTGCGGCCTTCCCGCACGAATTCAAACTGGCATTCGGCAACGAGATGATGCAGGCCGGTGAGGACAGCATTGCCGCTGTCGCAAAGCGCTACGGAGTGGTGGGCCTCGCCCGCCTGATTGCCGACCTGCTCCTTCGCCTTCCCATCGAATACCTGAACGAGATGCGCCGCGACCTGCCCTACGCCGCGCGCACGCTGATGAAGTCGCCGAGCTACGCGGTGGTTGGGATTGTCTCCATGGGACTCGGCATTGGGCTCACGACCAACGTCTACAGCTCGGGCTGGGCGCTGCTCACCCGCACGCTTCCAGGCGTGGCTGAAACAAAACAGTTAGTCACTGCGGAGAAACCCGCGTCCTACCCCTACATTGAGCGCTACCGCGAGCAGAAGAACCTCTTCGCAGGCGTCGCCGCCGTCATGAGTCCGGTTGAGTTCAACGTCGGCTTCGAGGACCGGAATAGCAAACCCGAACACGTTTATGGGCAACTGGTCTCGCCGGATTATTTTTCCGTCCTCGCCATGGAAGCGCAGAGGGGACGCCTCCTAAGTGCGGATCTGGACAAGACCGGCGCTGTTCCGTCCGTGGTCGTCAGCGACCGCTATTGGCGCAGCCGCCTGAACGCCGATCCTGACGCAATTGGGCAAACGATTCATCTCAACGGCCAGTCTGCGATCATTGTCGGTATCACGCCGCGCAAATTCGATGGCGCTCTCACAGCAAATCCGGCCGAGCTTTTCGTCCCTACGACGGTGCCGGCGAGTCTGGCTCCGGAACTCGGCAACGACGTCCTGCACAACCCCAGCGCAAAGGACTTTCAATTGCTTTTCCGCCTCGCGCCGGGCATGACCATCGATTCCGCTGAGGCGGCGCTGGATGGCGTCACCCGCCGTCTCGACAAAGACGATCCCTTCGCACCACCGCAGCAGGACAAAGCGAAGCGAGTCGTTTTGCTCGCCGCAGGCACCCGCGTGCCGATTCCGCGCGAGTTCCGTCCGAAAGTCATGGGATTTTACATTGCGCTCATGGTGATCATTACTGCGATTGCGTGCCTCAACCTCGCCACCATGGTCCTGGCGCGCACCGCCAGCCGCCGCAAGGAACTGGCTATTCGCCTCGGTGTCGGAGCCAGCCGATTCCGACTCATCCGTCAGATGATCACGGAAGGCATTTTGCTTTCGCTCATTGGCGGCGCTGCAGGATTCGCGATGGCGTATGGACTGTGGGCCTTGACGGCTCATACACGGCTGCCCGCGGGTTCGCCGATCAGTGTCGACAACTCGCTCGATTGGCATACAGCGATCTTCGTCTTTGTACTGGCCGTTGTGTGCGGTATCGGCTTCAGCATCCTCCCGGCTCTGCAGGCGACAAAGACCGACGTCGCTCCGGCGCTCAAGGATGGCGCGGCACTGCAGTTGTCCGGGAACCGGCGCTTCGGCCTGCGCAATCTGGCGATGAGCGCGCAGGTGGCAGGCTCGCTGCTGCTGCTGCTCGTCGCGGGATTCCTGGTGCTGGGAATCCTGAACGGGAACAGCATCCACTCGAATTTCAATCAGAAAACTATGATTTTCGTTTCGATCGATCCAGTGCGCGATGGCTATACCCCGGAAAAAGCCCAGGCCTTCTTTGAGAGGCTGCCGGAACGGTTGAGGAGCGCGCCGTCGGTGACCAATTTTGCGCTTGCCGCGGAACCACCCTATCTGCCTGGCGACGACGACAATTTTCGTCTCACGGTCGACGATCCCCGGGTAGCGTCGCCGGTACAGAAGGATGTGGCCAAACACACCGTCGGCGCGGGATATTTTGCCGTCTTGAATGAGCCCCTGCTGGCTGGCAGGGAATTCGAGGAGAGCGATCAGCGCGTCGATGCCGAGGCGACTACTGCCTCCAAAGCGCCGGTTCCGACACTGCCCGTCGTGCTGAATGAAAAAGCCGCGCACGCGTTATTTGGTAAAGACAATGCTATCGGCAAGCGCCTTCGCGGAGACCGGCGCGGGTACGAAGTCGTAGGCGTGGTCCCCGATATGAAAGATGCCAGCGGCATGATCCAGACCATTGCCTACCTTCCCCTCACACGGCATGATTTCGCCCAGCCTCCAGGTGGCGGAATCACGATTATCGCGCGCGGCCATTCGGCGGAGGATGCTCTCGGTGGGGTACGAAGCGTAGTTGCTTCCATGGATCCGAATCTGACTCTCTTCAACGCGCAAACGCTTACTGAGTACCTCGAACTGATCCGCTCCGCTATGCGCTCCGCTTTGCGCAGTTTCGGCAGCATTGGAGTTTTCGGCCTGGCGCTTTCGGCCATTGGATTGGCGGGAGTGACCGGGTGTGCGGTGGCACAGCGGCGCAAGGAGATCGGCATTCGCATGGCGCTGGGCGCGCGTAAATCGCAGGTGCTGGCTCTGGTGCTTCGTGAAAGCGCAACGCTGATTGCGGTTGGAACCGTCATTGGATTCCTGGGCGCAGTCGCGCTGGCCAAGGCGCTTTCAGCGATCACCACTGCCTTTAGCGACGTCTTCGCCGTGGGTGTCGACGATCCGCGTCTACTGATCGGCGCGCCGCTCCTCCTTGCGGGTCTCGCATTGCTGGCCTGCTACATTCCCGCACGCCGAGCCGCGAAGATCGATCCAATCCAGGCCTTGCGACAGGAGTAAACCCCCGACGTTCTTCGGCTCCTTGGTGTGCGCTCCGGAAGTGTGCGCTCAGGATGTGTGCAATCTGCTTTACAGTCCGGTTATCCTGCAGCCGTCAGCAAGGTGGAGAGACTAAGATTGAATGCGGCGTTACGCAAGGAGGCAAGGATGCCGCAAAAATCCAGAAGAGAATTCATCAAGACTGCTTCATCGAGCGCGCTCTTGGGCGCGGTGCTTTCGTCAGGCGGCCGCATGCTCCACGCCAATCCTCTTGGATTGCCTCTCGGGTGTCAGACCTGGCCAGTGCGAGCAATGATCGCCAAGGACTTCAGGGGTACGCTCAAAGAGTTAGCGGCAGCCGGATTCCAGGCGATCGAGTTGTGTTCGCCGTTGGGATACGCTGACTCCGGGTTCGCAGGCCTCGGTAAACTCAAAGGATCCGAACTCAGAGACATCCTGCAAGATGCGGGCCTCAGTTGTGTGAGCAGTCACTTTTCAATCGACGAACTGCGAAAGAACCAGGATGACCGCATCGCCTGGGCCAAGGACGCCGGACTGACTCAAATGATTGTTCCCAGCCTGGATGGGCCGAAGAATCCCACCATGGACGACGTGAAGCGGGCGGCCGACGAATACAACCGGATGGGCGAGAGAGCGGCGGCGGCCGGAATTGTGCAGGGCCTCCACAATGAAGGCTTTGAGCTGACCAAGGTCGATGGCAAGCGGACCTATGACATTCTGTTCCAACTTCTCGATCCGAAGTTTGTCCAGTTCCAGTTCCAGGTGTCGACCATAAGCGAGGGCTACGATGCTGCAGAGTACTTCACCAAATACCCCGGCCGGTTTATTTCCATGCACGTTCAGGGCTGGTCCGCGACGACGCGCCAAATCGTTCCGGTAGGGAAAGATACTCTGGATTGGAGAAGAATATTCAGCGCGGCAAAGACGGGCGGCATCAAGAATTACTTCGTAGAAATGGATTTGCCCCTGATGAAGGCCAGCGTCCCATATCTTCGCAATTTGCAGGTGTCATAGAAGGTTTCCTATCAGGTGTCCCGAAAGGCGCTCTCCGGTCGCGTGAAGTCACAACGTTATCGCGGGAGCTTCGTAGCTACTTTTTCGCGATTTTGGCCTCGGCTAGTTTCAATGCCATTTCGAGTGCGTCGGCCGCCTTTACCTCAACGTCCGGCTCGACACCAACCCCCTCCCAGTCGGTGTTGCTGTAGGGGTTGATTGATCTCACTTCGGGAATACCGATTCCGAAGTGATCGTCGATGCGGTGGAATACGCCCGCGTGGGCTCCACCGCGGGTCGTCTCTCCTACGAGTGTAGCCCGCTTCAGCATCTTCAAGTCATAGCTGAACTGCTCCGCACCCGACCACGTCGAGGCCGACGTCAGCACGTACACGGGCTTATCCGCCAGTCCGTTGCCAACGACTGGAGATCGCGTCCAGGAGTCCACCGTGGGAGCTCCCCTCGGCGAGTACAGATACTCCGGATGATCGAAGAAGTAGCCGGCAATGAGCG
>JBELAI010000100.1:0-19494 GCA_049508975.1 Occallatibacter sp.
GAGGAAAACCGAAGCTCGGGAACCACTTCATGACTCACTCTCCTCCGGCTTGACGTACATCACCGACCCAATCGCTTCGACAATCCGCTCCCATCGGCCGAGATCAGAGGCCAACTGCTTTTTCCCCTTGGCCGTGATTCGGTAATATCGGGCTTTTTGCTTGCTCTCTGACTGCTTCCACTCAGACTGCACCCAGCTCTGACGCTCCAATCGGTGGAGGGCCGGATACAGCGATCCGGTCTCCACCTGAAGCACGTCTCCGGATCGCAAGCGTAAAGCCTGGACAATTCCGTATCCGTGCTGCGGTCCCCATTGCAGGGTCTGAAGAATAAGCATGTCGAGTGTTCCCTGCAGCAGCTCGATTCGGTTCTTATATTGGCTTTTTTCGTTCATAGACGTAGACACTCTACTCCTAATGGAGGTAGATTGTCTACATCGTTTTCTATAGCGCACCGAGCAGCCTTGCCCACTCAGCAGATTTAAAAGTACGTCAATTCTCAGGACGAGAATTGGTGATTCCGCATTGGCGCTCAATCGCCAAGTCACTCAGTGACCACAACGCTTGAGCCACCCGGCCGAATAGTCCGCAACTCTTCCCTTTGAGGATTTTTCGCCTGAGATTGGGCATTTTCCCGATCAATGACAACTCTCCTCCGAGACACTTCAAGCACGCCAAGAGGCAGCAGGATAGATTCCGATTTCCGACCCGTGCTCAGCCTTGAAATTAACTTCTCTCGGCAGCCGGTTTTACGCCCAGGTGGATTGGATTTGTAAATACTGGCCGACTATCCGTACCGATCTCCCAAGGATGATAGATAGGATCGCTATGGGGCCAAAAGACGTGAAACAATCAGTTGCGGCCCCAGATGAACTCTTATGAACGTGGATGACCTACAGTGTTTTCCATCGGCGTACATCCGCATTCATTGGGGGCGCCCACACTGGATTCGCGCTGGGAGGACTACGAGATGCGGAAAGGGCTTACCATAAAACCACAAGGAGACGAGCCCGCGACGCGAGGCAAGAACTACATAACCCGGGGCGGTCTGCAGCGCCTCAAAAACGAGCACCGGTTTCTGCTCACCAGGGACCGCCCGGCCGTGGCGGAGGTGGTGGCGTGGGCTGCCAGCAACGGCGACCGCAGTGAAAACGCCGACTACCAGTACGGCAAGCGGCGGCTGCGGCAGATCGATGGGCGGGTTCGCTTTCTCACGAAGCGAATCGAAGCCGCGGAAGTGGTGGACCCGGAGGCTCCCAGATCGGGGCAGTCAGTGACGAGGGCATTCTTCGGGGCAACCGTGCGCTATGCCAATGCTGCGGGAACGGAGCGGGTGGTGAGCATCGTAGGCACCGACGAGGTCGATCTCAACCGCAACCACATCAGTTGGGTGTCCCCTCTGGGGCGCGCGTTGATGAAGTCGGCGGCGGGTGACAACGTAGTTCTCCAAGCGCCGGGCGGGACAGAATACCTGACGGTGCTGGAAGTGTGTTACGAGCGCATTTCTGTGGAACCGTTCCGTGAACCACCTGGATCCGAGGCCTCGGCAAAGGGGTACTTCGGCAGGCTAGGATGAGGTGCCCCTGTGTAGACCGATGCACCGATTGCGCGTTCTGGGAACGAGTTGAGTTCCAGAAACCGCACCGCTTGCCAGTCAGATTCAAGGAGAAAACTGTGGCGAACGCCAGACTTTTCCGGAAAATCGCCTGCTCGTCCACATGGTTTTCAACGCGTGCTCAGCTTCGGTAGTCACCTATCTCACCAGCCCGTTATTCGGCCATTTTCCGAGAACATAGATCGAACTGAATCAGCTCGATGAGCGCTCTGCCCACATGGGACTAGGTGCCATCTAGCTTTGCTTAGGCCGGCAAGTCTCCTATTTCACGCTGTTATAGTCCTTATCGCAGACCGGATCTAACCAAATTGTCTTACTCTTCTGAGTTGGGGTAACCGCAATATAGGCAAAGCTGCTTCCAGGAGCCGCCCCGTGCCAATGTTCGACGCCCGGCTCCGGTACACCAGCGGGTACACCCATCAACCTGGCCAAGCTTCGGAAGGCTGGGTTAAACTACGCTCTCCCAGGCATTTAACCCTTCGCTTAATTTCGCTCAAATATGCTTTATTATCAAAGACTTACAGTGATAGGTAGGGCTCATAATCCCTTGGTTGGGGGTTCGAATCCCTCCGAGCCCACCAAAATACAATTTAGTAACTGTTATTTAAAGACACTTAAAGCAGCGTCATGCCGCCACGGGCATCGAATTCGGCCAGGGTTGACTCCGCCGCTTAGCACCTGAGAAGCTTGCCCCGTTGTTAGTGCTGGGAGTGTTTACTGATAGGTAAACGGGCTGCAGATCAGTTGGAGCGTCAAGTTCATCGAGCTGGGAGTATCATTTCAGGCAGATCAGCACCAAGGGGATGCTCCAGTGCGAATGAGAACTCGTCATCCATTGTCGAGGTGGATGAATGTGTGCCCGCTTGCGTTTCTTGCCCTCGCTCTTTCTGCCTATGCGCAGACAACAGGAGGAAATGAATGGACCTGGATGGGCGGCAGCAATGAGCTGAACCAATCCGGTGTCTACGGAGTCCAGGGAGCGCCCGCTGCCGCTAATCTGCCGGGCGCCCGATCGGCGGCGCTGATTTGGACTGACCGCAAGGGCAACGTTTGGCTCTTCGGGGGCAATGGCTATGGTGCCATTGGCGTGCAAGGTGTTCTGAACGACCTGTGGAAGTTCACCACAACGGCCAATCAATGGACATGGGTGAGTGGAAGCAGTTCGACTGGTCAACTCGGCGTCTACGGTACGCTTGATACCCCCTCGGCTTCGAATGTTCCCGGAGCACGCACTGGCGCGGTCGGATGGACAGACAAAGACGATAACCTCTGGCTCGTCGGCGGAAATGGGGAAGATTCTGCTGGTCTCCAGGGCGACCTCAATGATGTATGGGAGTTCAGTCCGGCTAACGGCGAGTGGGCGTGGATGGGTGGAAGCAGTGCGCTGGGGCCAAATCAGGGGTACCAGGCGGGGGTCTATGGCACGCTTGGCGTTCCGTCGTCGGCAAATGTTCCCGGAGGCCGCTTTAATGCCATGTCCTGGACTGACAACAGTGGAAATGCGTGGCTATTCGGCGGAGAAAGATTCGACCCCGCCGGTTACGATGCATATCTCAACGATCTTTGGGAATTCAATCCCTCCACCAACCAGTGGGCATGGATGGGTGGAAGCAATTCCGAGCCCACATGCCCATCCCTAAGTCCAAAGTGTGGTGAATCCGGCGTCTACGGGACCTTGCAGACACCTGCTGCCGGAACTTGGCCTGGGGGTCGCAACTCATCGAGCACCTGGATCGACAAGAGCGGGAGTTTTTGGCTTTTCGGCGGCGGTGGATTCGATTCTGTTGGCAATTGGGGACAACTCAGCGACGTCTGGAAGTTTAATCCCTCCACGGGCCAATGGACTTGGATGGCAGGAGATAACCTTGGCGGTGCGTATCAATACGCTTTTCCGCCGGTCTATGGCGTTTGGATGGCGCCGGGGCCCGCAGTTTCGCCGGGCGGCACAGAGTATGCGATGAGCTGGATCGACATACAAGGCAATCTCTGGCTTTACAACGACGACCTCTGGGAATTCTATCCTTCCAGCAGCGAATGGGCCTGGATGGGCGGCGGCAGTCAGCTCCCCGCCTATGGATCGCTGGGTGTTGCCTCGTATCTCAATAACCCGGGCATTCGTGGCACCCAGGGTTGGACCGACAGCAAAGGCAACTTCTGGCTCTTCGGCGGGGGAGGACTACATAACGATCTTTGGGAGTACCAGCCATATGCGTTAGGTTTGCCTGTACTTCCCGCCCCCGTTATCTCGCCCGTCCCAGGAACCTACACGTCTGACCAGTTGGTAACTCTATCCGATGCGAACACCAGTGCGCCCATCTACTACGTCATCGACCAAAATCCTACTCCGGTTTTATACACCGGGCCGATCGACGTTTCGACGTCGGAGACCATACAGGCCATAGTGGGGGACCTTGCCGGCTACGCACACAGTCCTGTCACCGCAGACGTCTATACGCTTAATCTCCCAACTGCCGCCACGCCGACCTTCAATCCGCCAGCCGGCACGTATTCTTCTATTCAGAGTGTGACGATTGCGGATGCAACCTCTGGCTCCACGATCTATTACACAATCGACGGAAGTACGCCGACGATCGCTTCTACGCTTTATAACGGAGCGATTTCTGTGCAATCGACGGAGACTGTCCAGGCAATCGCAGTTGCCACCAGCTACATTAACAGCGCCGTGGCCGCAGCCACCTACACGCTCAATCTTCCTGTCACCGCCGCACCAATATTCAGCTTGCCCGCAGGCACTTATTCAACGGAGCAGACGCTCACCATTGCCGATTCAACCCCGAATGCGATCATCTATTACACCAGCGACGGCTCCACGCCAACCCCGGATTCGATTCCTTACAGCGCACCAATCATTATCTCCGCATCGCAAACCGTGACAGCGATTGCCGTTGCTCCCGGCTACGCAAGGAGCGCATCCACGTCCGCCGCCTACGCCATTTCGCCCCCCTTGCCTGAGATCAACGGATGGACCTGGGTAAGCGGCAGTAACAAGGCAAGCCAAACCAGCGTGTATGGGACAAAGGGAACAGCTGCAGCCGGAAATGTTCCAAGCGCACGTGAAAATGCCAGCAGTTGGATCGACAAGAGCGGCAACCTTTGGGTGTTTGGCGGAACCGGCGCGTTCGCAATGGGCGACACTGTCTCAGCGTTTCGCCTCAACGATCTTTGGGAATTTAATCCATCGACCGGCCAATGGACGTGGAAGGCCGGGACAACCCTGGCTGAGCAACCCGGTGTTTATGGAACTGAAGGAAGTCCAGCCGCAGGCAATACGCCCGGCGCGCGTGAAGGAGCGGCCAGTTGGACCGATCAGAATGGAAATCTGTGGCTGTTTGGAGGGGACGGGTACGACGCAGCGGGCACGTGGAGCGAACTGAACGATCTTTGGGAATTCAGCCCTGCGACCAGTCAATGGACATGGGTAGGGGGCAGCAGTAAGGAGGCGGCCAGCTGCTATTTTCCCAACGGCGATTCCGGCGGCTATTGCGGTACGCCTGGGGTTTACGGCACTCTGGGTACGCCCGCGGCCGCCAACATGCCAGGCAGCCGATACTACGCCACCACATTCACGGACAAGAAGGGCAATTTTTGGCTCTTTGGCGGCATTGGCGACGATTCGCAGGGATCGGCTGGCTGGCTGAATGACTTATGGAGGTATAGCCCCGCGACCGGGCAGTGGACCTGGATGGCGGGTAATACCACGGTGGGCGCTTCGTATCAGGCTCAACCCGGTGTTTACGGCACACTTGGCCAAGCTTCGGCCGCGAATACTCCGGGGGGAAGATACGGCGCGACCGGTTGGACCGATGCTACGGGCAACTTGTGGCTCTTCGGTGGATTTGGCTTTGACTCAGCCGGTGCATACTCGTGGCTCAACGATCTTTGGAAATTCGATGTCTCCAGCAGTCAGTGGACATGGATGAGCGGGAACAGCTCAGACGCGTCTTTCGGTGGGTGGACAACCGGTGTTCCAGGCCAATGGATGACGCCAGCTCCCGCGAACACGCCAAGCGGACGATTTGGCGCGGTTGGTTGGACCGATAGCAGCGGAAGTCTCTGGCTATTTGGAGGAGCCGGAGTTTATGACATTCCAACGGCGCCGGAATTAAACCCATACATCTGGAATCTGGACGATCTCTGGATGTTCGATCCTTCGACGAATGAATGGACGTGGATGGACGGTGTCGTAACCCTGCCGGTGAGTCCGAACGGTTACTTCTATACCCCGCCAGGCATCTACGGCACTGAAGGCACGCCATCCATTACGAATTTGCCAGGAATGCGCTCAGGGGCGGTTGGCTGGACGGACAGCAGCGGCAGATTCTGGCTCTTCGGAGGAATAGGGGTAGATAAAGGGTACGGAGCTGATTCCTATATTGACGGAAGCGTCCTGAATGATCTTTGGGTTTACCAGCCAGGCGCCACCACTCAATCCTCGTCCTCTCTCGCCGCACCCACCTTCTCTCCGGCTTCTGGAACCGTGAGCGCCGGACAGTCTGTAGAGATTTCCGATTCGTCGCCCGGAGCCTCGATCTATTACATGATCGGCCAAAACGCTCCTCCAATCGAGTACACTCAACCGATCACAGTCGGCTCTTCTGAGACGATTGTGGCCATTGCGGCAGCCAGCGGCTTCGCGAGCAGTTCACCTGCATTGGCCACATACACTGTTCCCGCCACGGCAACGCCGAGCTTTAGCCTTGCGCCCGGCGCGTACACCAGTGGTCAAACCGTATCCATTTCGGATGGCACTCCGAACGCGCTTATCTACTTCACGCTCGATGGCACAACGCCTTCTACCAGTTCGCCTCTGTACCAGACGCCTATTTCCGTTGCGTCTTCAGAAACAATTCAGGCAGTAGCAGTTGCCACGGGGTATACGCAAAGCGCAATCGCAACCGCTGTGTACACCATCTGGCCTGCAGCCGACGTGAACGAATGGGCGTGGATGAGCGGTCCAACCGTACCTACTCGGCCTGCCTGGGGCAGCCTCGGAGTCCCATCGATCAACAACTTTCCGGGTGGGCGCGGACTTCCAGCGCACTGGACCGACGCGGCGGGCAATCTCTGGATGTTCGGAGGATATGGATATGACGCTCATGACAATAATGCATATTTGAACGACCTTTGGAAATTCACGCCATCAACCATCGAATGGACGTGGATGGGCGGCGATAGCGCCGCGCCGTATGGCAACTATAGCGGTCAACCGGGCGTCTACGGCACGCAAGGCACGCCTGCAAGTAGCAACCTTCCCGGGGGCCGTCAAGGCGCGGCAAGCTGGATAGACAGCAAAGGTAGTTTCTGGCTCTACGGTGGGAATGGGTATGATTCAGCCGACACATATAGCGATCTGAACGATTTGTGGATGTACAAAGAGTCCTCAAACCAATGGACGTGGGTCGGCGGAAGCCAAACTACGAGCAATTGCTTTCCATTCAACGGCTACACATTTTGTGCGGGAATCAGTGGTGCATATGGCACACTCGGCCAGGCTGCGCCCGGAAACACCCCCGGGGCTCGCGACGAAGCCTCAACCTGGGTGGACAGCAGCGGGAATCTCTGGCTTTTCGGGGGGCACGGGGTCGATCCGAATGGGCCCACAGATTATTTCTTCAACGATCTTTGGAAGTACTCTACTTCCACGAACGAGTGGACATGGATCGCTGGAAGCAATACCGACAAAGGAGCGTCCTGCGTTTTCAATCCGAACAGTGATTTCATCACTTATTGCGGACAGGCGGGGACTTATGGAACTCTAGGAACCACTTCGGCCAGCAACAACCCAGGTGGGCGCTCGGGCGCGAGCACGTGGATTGACGGCAACGGGAATCTGTGGCTCTTTGGCGGCATGGGTTTTGACGCTACTGGCAATTTCAACCCGATGAACGACCTGTGGGAATTCACCCCCTCAACATCCCGTTGGACTTGGATCGGCGGGAACAATACGATTCTGCCATGCATTGCAGACTGGAATGACACTTGTACAGCGGGCGCTCTTCCAGTTGTATATGGAACCGAGGGCACGCCGTCCGCCGGAAATATGCCCGAATACACTGCCAACGCGGCAACCTGGACCGATAAGAGCGGCAATTTCTGGTTGTATAGCGGATCTTACACGAGCTCGACCTACACAGTTGGGCTAACGACCACTTCTCAATCTGGATGGAACGACCTCTGGGAATATAGCCCCTCAGCCAATGAGTGGACCTGGATGAATGGGACTGAGGTGACCGCCTCAAGCGGACCCAGTGCCGGTGCAATCCTCGGAACTCAGGGAGTGCCTGCCCCAGGTAATTCTCCTGGCAGCGTATTCGGAGTGCCCGCTTGGACGGATGCTGGAGGAAATCTCTGGATGTTCGATGGACTCGTTTGGAGGTTTCAGCCGTCGGCGCCCGCAGCCGTGCCGTCTTTCGCTCTGTCGCCGTCTCCAGCTTCCATTTCTGTCGCGGCTGGCAGCAGCGGCTCTTTCGCAGTCAGTACAAGCGTCGGTGGCGGATTCAATTCAGCGGTAACGCTGAGTGCCAGCGGCCAGCCGAGCGGGGTCACCGTGCAGTTCAATCCAACGTCGATCGGAGGCGCCGGTTCGTCTCAGGTCGCAGTTTCCGTCGGAGCCGGCGTGGCAACAGGCAGTTATACGATCACCGTCACCGGGGGGAGCGGAACCGTTGAAGAAACTGCCACGATATCTCTCACAGTTACCGCCTATCTGCCTCCGCCCAGCTTCACGGTGAGCGGCACAGCGGTCAGCGTCACTCCTGGCGCGACCACTGGCAACACATCAACCATCACCCTGGCGCCGTCAGGTGCTTTTACAGGCAACGTGGCACTCACGGCCTCCGTAACTTCCAGCCCAACTGGTGCTCAGTATCCGCCCACCTTGAGCTTTGGTTCAACAAGCCCTGTGAACATCAGTAGTACAACCGCTGGAACAGCTACCCTCACGCTCACGACCACGGCAGCTACCAGGAGCGCCTTGTCCTATCCCAAGCGCCCTGGTGTTCCCTGGTACGCAACAGGTGGTGCGGCACTGGCATGCCTCCTGCTCTTCGGATTACCGGCACGGCGACGCAATTGGCGGACCATGCTCGGAATACTCATGCTCCTCGTTGCAATCACTGGCAGTGTGATGGCGTGCGGTGGTGGCGGCAATGGCGGAGGGGGTGGTATCGCCGGCACTACGGCCGGTGCATACACGATTACAGTGACCGGCACTTCAAGTTCCATCACTGAAACGGGCACAGTCACTCTTACCGTGCAGTGACTGGACCTTATGACTGCTGCTGCACCCTTACTTCGAGGCGACGGTAGCCCATAGCGCACTGGATAGCTTCCCTGTTCACCCTTCAGTGTGAGTTCCATTGAGGGGAGGATGAACTAATGTAGATGCAATTCTGCGATCAAGAGCTCCAGCTTCGCCGAACTTCATACTCTTGCCTGCATCTATGCCTTTCAAGGAAAAACGAGTGAGGCCAGAGAACTGCTTCTGAATGCCACCCTTAATGTGTAGAGGGCACCTTAATGGTATTCCCGCCCGTTCGGAAGGGACTTCCAGAACGATCGGCACGAGGTGAGGTGGCGGCCCATGGCATCATGGTGCGCAGCCCGCCGTAGTAAGCGTCGTAGGTTCCCGCGTTGCGATAAGGATCGGTGGTCAGTTGCGTTTTCAAGTCGTCGGAAAGCGGTTTGCCGAACAACACCATGTTCGCGAAGTTGACGATATTCTGGGCCTGCGCTGGTTTGAGGGAATGCCCTCCACCGCCCATGTACAGGTCGAGCGCCAAATTCCGCGGAACTCCGAGAAATGCGTAAACCGGCATTGCGCCCTCAAAGCCGATCGCGTCGCCTTCGGCATTGTCGGCATAGTCGTCGTTGGTGTTGTCGATCAGGACTGCCCGCGGCGCAATAGCCGCAATCTCTTCGTGATGGTCATACGGAAGACGATCGCCGTATCCCCACGAGTCGGTGAGATACATGCGCGGCTCGATCGGCGCGGGGATGACATCGTTGAGAAATCGGCGGATCATCTCGTTCGAGTTATGGGTCTGATGACGGACGTGGTCGCCCATCGATTCCGCTCCAGGCGATCGTCCCCATGGATACACATTGCCAAATGGAGCACTGCGAAAGGGGCGATTGCCGAAAGAGTCATAGCGATAAGGCGCTGCACCGCCGCTTCCCGACCCTCCCGGTGCCGTGACCAGGAATCTGTCGTCGAGAAATCCGGCGAGCAAGGATGCTTTGCCCCAGCGAGAAAATCCTGTGACCACCAGCTTGTGGACATCGAGGAGGTTTGCATAACCGGGATCATGCGCTGCCAGATATTCCAACGCATCGACTCCGCGGCTCGCGCCCCATGCCCACGCCAGCAGGACTCCGCGATCGTTGCCCGCCGCGTCGAGTTGATAGGGATAGAGCGTGAAGAACGCTCCGGTGTGATTGCCGTCGTCGCTGGCAACGCCTGTTACGCCAAATCTCGGATTATCCGAGGTTGGAATGCTGAGGACTGCATAACCGCCGTGGATGAACGCGGGATTCGGCGGTGCATATTTCGGAGACGCGGCGAAGTCTTCCTCCACCACAACTGGATAGGGAGGACCGCCGGTTGTTGGCAGATACAGGATCGGTTTAAACGATGCGCTTTTGCCGCCGTCTTGAACCGTCACAGTGATGGTGTTGAATTTGAGTGCTCCGGCTGGGCCGGGAGTGGATTCGGCCGTCAACGATTGAGGCGGACGCGGCATGTAGCCGAATTCGTAGTACTGGGCGAGGTCTTTGATTTCCGCGCGCCTTTTGTCCCAGTCGGCCTTCGAATGGACCTTCTTGCCGTTGAAGAAAGTGAATGGGTCGGGCAACGTTTTCAGGGACGGGAGATCGTAGGGGTCGGGATATTTGCCACTCCGCCGCAAACCTCGCAGCGCTGCATCGAGGGCTTTGTTTGCCGAGTCGATTGCGGCTTGAGTTGTTGCCGTCTGAAGAGTTTTCTTGGCTCCGTCGATGGCATTGTCGATGGCAGATTCATCCTTCCAGATTCCTCGCACGAGTCCGATTGCGGAAGATGAGGACGGCGCCGCCTTGCGGATGTTCTCCTGGAGCATGAACGAATTCAGTTGCATCGGAGAAACGCCGTCGTAGCCGGCCAGGACTACGTCTCCCCACATCGAATTGTCGTTGGTGCCCTTGTTGTTTCCGCTGCTCCAATAGAGCTGATAGGGGCTTGCATTAGTCGCGCTGGGAATGGCATTGATGACAAACTCCATGCCAAGCTTGGTGCCATTTTTCAGCGGCAGATCGCCAATCGACCACGCGACCTCGATTGTGTAGCCAATCTTGTTTCCGCTGGAATCGTGGCGGAAGGCGGCGGCGTAGGACTGAAGATGCCCACTCCAGACGGCTGGGTAATACAGGAGGCCGGCGTTCGTCCGGTTTCCCGTTTGCTGACCTGCGGCGCCGATGAGGACGTAGCCATCATCCTCCTCGAACTTGGGAAATTTGTCGTCGTCTTGATCGACGTAAATCTGCACGCTGGATCTCTTCGTATCGGTAGTCGAGGTGGTGTCGATGTCTGGATCGGTGACGGTAAAAAGGAGGTAGAGCAGCGGTCCATTCCAAAGAGCTTGAACCGTACCCGATGCTTGGCAATTGTTCAATTGTGCCGTCAACGCGGTGTTCATGCAGATTGCGATCCTGCCTGCGGGAGCCTTGTTCCATGCGGCTTCTGCGTTCCCGTCGATCTTGATTGAATCCGGAGCAAAGATCGCTTCCAACACTTTGCCTTCCGCCGGTGCTGACACCGAACCAAGACCCATGAGCGAGACGCATAGTCCAATGAGCGTGAGTTTTGAAGCGATCTTTTCTAGCATCGTGCATCCTCCACACATTTCAGTCGCTGAAGTTTTTTTCCGACGTCATGAGTTCGGTTGCAGGGTTATCGACCGTTGCAGGTTCGACTGCAGAGCGAGATCCAGCACGCGCGTAGACCCACAGGTAGAAGACTGCCATGATCAGCAGGATCATTGGCGCCGGGAAAACCTGTGCAACGGCAAGCGTCTCTACTGAAAGCCCAGTCGTCCAGCGGTTGATCAGTGGAAGCAAAATAGCCCAGGTAAGGTCACCTGTCAAAGCAAAGCCGGCCACATTGACGAGCAGCGCGAACCACCCGGTCAGGCCGCCCTCCGCCCAGAGCATCAAGCAGGCCGGCACTGTCAGCAGCAGGAGCTTGGCATCGTATTGCCGATGATAGACAGGCAGCATGGTAAGAGCCGCTATTGACGCCAGAGCCAGCCAGGCTCGAGCAGGCGTCGCGCGGGTGCGAAGAGTGATGAATGCCCATAGGAGCAGCAGCGGCGCGCAGACAAGATAGCTGACCGAATTGTAGATGTGCGGGTCATCCCAGAAGACACTGACTGGCGATTGAAGGCTGATGACCATGGCCAGCCCGTGGCTGCCGGATGAAAAGATGCCGGGATCGTTGATGCCGCCGTGCACGGAAAATGCCAGGATGTTCGCGCGCAGTTCCTGCATCCATTGCGGTGCTACACGACTTACCCACACTAACAATGGAAGAATCAAAACTGCTGTGGCGGCGAGGGTTTGGAGGGCCCTCTTGCGATAAGTTCCGCCGGCCAGCAGAAAATACAACCAAACCAGGCCCGTGTCCTGGGGTTTAACCGCGAGGCTCAGCGCCATGCACAGAATGCCAACCTGCACAAACCGTTCGCGAATAAAGCACCACGCTGCCACGACGCAAAGGCTGATTGCAATTCCGGCGCACATACCCTGGTCGATGAGTAACTCACTGTTAGCCAATAGAAAGCCGGCCAGGCATCCTGCGATAACTGGCGCATAACTAGCGCCTGAGTTCCAAATCAGCCAAGCAGCGAAGATGAGGCTGGCGGCGGTAAGTACCAACCAGAGCAGGTGCGCAGGGCCCCAGGGGAGCAACGCGAAAGGAATAGTGAGGAGGAATGCGCTGGGCAGATAGCCATAACGCGAGGCCATCTGGCGCTCTTTCGCTGTGTCTTGCCGGGTATAGGAACCCTCCGCCAGATATATGCGCATTACTTCGTTTTCATTGTAGGGATCGCAATGTTGAAGCAGGCAGCGTGCGGGATAATACATGGCCCGGAAATCCACCAGTGGCGCGGAAGAGGAATTCTCCAGCGCCGCGCCGAGCAGCACAAAGACGACACTCCCGAGTAACAACAGGATCAATCCATCCCGACGAGCGCGCCGCGCGTATGTCCCGTTTGCGCCGGTTGTTCCTGGCTGAGCGGTGTTCATTCCATGTTACCGAATGGATCTTCGAGAGACGGACTCTGCGGAGTTAGTAACTCCGAGCCTGATTCAGTAATTAGCAGATCGTCTTCGAGACGAACTCCAAACTCGCCGCGGATGTAAATACCTGGTTCGTCGCTGAGAAGATTACCCGCCCGCAGGTGCGGATTGGCGTCATAGCCGAACATGTTGTTTTTCACAAAGTAGGGCCACTCGTGCATATCCATGCCGATGCCATGCCCCAGGCGATGCGAGAAGTAAGTGTAGCCAGGCCCGTAACCGCCATCGACAATGATTTTGCGCGCGGCGGCATCCACGTCTGCTGTGGGCACGCCAGGGCGGGCGGTCTGAACGGCGGCGGCCTGGGCGCGGTGAACAAGGTCGAAGACGCGCTTCATCTTGTCCGTAGCTTTGCCGAGGACAAAGGTGCGCGTGATGTCTGAGGTGTAGCCTTCGACGGCACAGCCATCGTCGAGCATCAGGATACTGCCTTCGTGAAGGGTTTGCTGCTGTTGCGAACCGTGAGGCAACGCAGTGAACTCGTCGATGTTAAGGCTCGCCTCACCCTCGAAGCCTACACGCTGATAGGCCGCGGCAATGAGGGAGTGGACATTGGAGGTAGTCATGCCGGGTTGCAGGGATTGGGCAACCGCGCGATAAACGAGTAACGTGGCGCGGCACGCCAGGCGCAGGCACTCGATCTCATGCGCGTCCTTGATCATGCGGCAACCCGCAGTGACGGGCGACGCGCTGACAATTGTGAGGTGCGGGTTGGCGGCGCGAATGCTTTCCGCGAAGACGAATTTCATGTTCTCGTCGAGGCCTACTGTACCCGAAGAAAGTCCGCGGTCGGCGAGACCCTTGCCGAGAGCCGCGAATGGGCTTTCGTCCTCCTGCCAGGTCAGCACGTCTGCCTCTTTCCCGAAAGGACCGGCCTCAAGTAGCTCTCGTGCGCGGCCTTCTTCAAAGGCGGGGCAGACGAGAAACGGCTTCGCTCTAGCGGGAATGACCAGAGCCCAGAGGCGCTCACCGCCGTTGAGACGGAGGTTCGCAAAATAGACCGAAGACGTGGTGGAGTTGGCCAGCACAATGGCATCGATTCTCGTCTCGATCATCAGCCTCTGGGCACGCTCGATGCGGGCGATGCGCTCCGCGTTGGTGAAGGGATGGGGAAGAGACGACAGAACGGGGAGAGCGGTGATGGGCTTCGGCAGCGAGGTCACTTGCAGGGTCGATGCGGTCTGGGCGCCGCCGATTGCGGCTGTCGCAGCAACCGCGGCGGATGCACCAAAAAACTTGCGTCGGGAAAGGGTGTGGGTTAGAGGCATGATTCTCCGTGGGGAAGCGGAAATGATTGTGTAATCCAGAGTAATGCTTCAAGCGGCGGTTTGAGCTTGATGTTTCTGAGAGCAATGCGAGAATATCCGCATGGCGCTGGAATTTACCACTTCTTACTTGAGAGATTCTCTGGCAGTGTTTCGCTACTACAAGAACCTGGCGGAGCGAGCCATAGCGCAGTTGACCGATGAGCAACTGACTGCTGTGCTGGACGACGAATCCAACTCGATTGCTTTGATTGTGAAGCATATGACCGGCAATATGCGGTCGCGGTTCACCGATTTTTTGACCACGGACGGCGAGAAGCCCGATCGGCGAAGGGATCTGGAGTTCATTGACCCGGCACCGACACGTGAGGCATTGATGGGGTCGTGGGAGGAGGGCTGGGCGTTCGTCTTTGGCGCGCTTGGTCCGCTGGTTGAGGAGGATCTTGCAAAGACGGTGACCATTCGCGGCGAGGCGCACTCTGTGATGCAGGCGATCCATCGGCAAGTGGCGCATTACGGCTATCATTGCGGCCAGATTGTGTTTCTAGCCAAGCATCTGAACCATGGGGCGTGGAAGGCGTTGACTGTTGGGCGCGGACAATCGGAGGAGTTTAACCGGCGCGTGAAAGCAGGCGAAGCGAGCCAGAGGTAGGCGCGGGAGCAGTTGTATTCCAGGTCTCAAATGCGAGACCTGGGGCACCCGGGGTTGTTGGATCAGCTACCCGTTGAGCTGTTCCTGCAGCTTGTTCAGCGTCCGATGGAGGTCTTTATCGGCGCGGCGCTGCTCATCGATTTTCGCGATGGAATGCATCACCGTAGTGTGGTGCTTGTTGCCAAATTGGCGGCCGATTTCAGGCAGGCTCGCTTCCGTCATCTGCTTGGCCAAATACATCGCGATCTGGCGCGGCACAACCACGTTGCGGGAATTGTTCTTCTGCTTCAGATCGGCGACTCTCATGCCGAACTGCTCCGCAACCGCGCGCTGAATGGCCTCGATCGTGATCTTGCGCACCTGCATGTCAATGAACTGCTTGAGGCACTGCTGCGTGGAGGCGAGCGTGATCTCCATGCGGTTCATTTGGCACCAGGCGATCAACCGCGTCATTGCGCCTTCAAGTTCGCGGACGTTGGTGCGAACGTTGGAAGCGACGAACAGCGCAACATCTGTGGGAAGTGTTACCTGTTCGCTCTCCGCCTTTTTCTGCAGGATGGCGACCTTGGTCTCTAGATCCGGTGGTTGAATATCGGCGATGAGGCCCCACTCGAAACGCGAGCGCAGCCGATCCTCAATTTCCGTGAGTTCCTTCGGCGGGCGATCGGAGGCAATCACGATCTGCTTCATGCTTTCATGCAGAGCATTGAAGGTGTGGAAGAACTCTTCCTGGGTGCGCTCTTTCTGCGCGATGAATTGGATGTCGTCGATGAGAAGCACGTCGACAGTGCGGAAGCGATCGCGGAAGCTGGTCATGCGATCGTTGCGGATGGACGTGATCATCTCGTTGGTGAATTTTTCCGCGGAGACATAGGAGATGCTGGCCATGGGCTGGCGGCGCTTGACCTCATGCCCGATCGCATGCATCAGGTGGGTCTTGCCCATTCCAACGCCGCCATAGAGGAAAAGCGGGTTGTAAGCGCGCGATGGGCGTTCGGCGACGGCCAAGGCAGCTGCGCGCGCAAACTGGTTGCCGTTGCCGATCACAAAATTATCGAAGGTGTAGCGCTGGTTCAGTTGCGCGGCCGTCGACCAGTCGAAGCGCTCCTGCTGGGGATTGGCGCGCGGTGGTGGCGGTGGCGCGGTGGGCGCATGCGAGGGCACCGGGCCGAAGCCGCCATCGCGGCGTTGCGGAGGAATGGAGGGGTCTTCCTCGGCGGTGACGAAGCTCACGTCGTCGAATTCCAACGACTGAAGGTCGATCGCCTCTTGAATGAGGTCGCCGTACTTGTCGCCAATATGCTGAAACTCCGGTGAAGGCACGCGGACGTAAAGAGTGCGGCCCGCTGCGTGGCTATAACGGGTGGGCTTGAGCCAGGTTTCAAAGGACTGGCGGATCACCTTTTTTTCGAGGGCCGCTAGGATCTGAATCCAGGGATTGAGTACCGTTGCCGGTGAAGTTGCAAATGCCATCGATCTAATCCTTGCCTGCGTCGCCTAATTTACAGCCGGAGACAGTTTATCTACGTGATTTTTGGCAACGATTCTCTGTTGGCGCAAAGCATATTGCTTTGCGTCCAACTGCTACCGACCAGGTACTTGGTTGCCGATGATCTGCCCCTGAAAACTTCGTGCTGGGGCCGTGGATAATTACGCTCCGTGGGACGCTTGGAAACTTTTCTTGAACGGTCCCGATGGTAGCACATTTAGCGGTCGTTGCAATGCCCTATTCACAATACTTTTTGGCCGTCGTTGAGAGTTGCACCAATGGCGGTGAAAGTTGCTGCTGCGGGCACTGAAAGGGGCGTTCAATGTCACGGCAACGATTCCCATAGTCAGGGAAGAAGTGACGAATACTGGCTTCTCCTTGATCTCTCTTTGATGGAATCCAACGTCAGGCAATTGCCCTTCGCCCAGCATGTTTCATGAGATGCAAGTTTGGACCGAAAAGTATATAGGGCTGGATTCCTGCAGCAACCTGCGATATACTCAGATCTTGCCGTCAAGGCGCAGATTTTCTCAAGGAAACAGGAGCGCATTCTTATGCCCAAGCGCACATTTCAACCCAATCGCCGCAAACGCGTGAAGACGCATGGCTTTCGCGCGCGGATGAAGACCAAGAGCGGCGCCGCCGTGTTGAGCCGCCGTCGCGCGATTGGCCGCAGGCGCGTGTCTGTCAGCGCTGGCTTCCGCGACTAATGTCCGCCAGTCGTTTCGTTTGAGCCGGAGTCGACCGCAGCGCGTTTAAATCCGGCCTCAATAGCTTCAGGCATCTGCATGACCAGTCTTCCCCGTAGCGCCACGCGTCAGGCTTCAGAGTCGCCAGACCTGGAGCGTGTTTCTCCTACTCAAGACCCGATTCAAGCCCCGATTCAGTCTCGGCCTCAATCGTTGACAGGTGCACGCCTGAAGCGGCACGCAGATTATCAGCGCGCGTATGCGGGCAGCCGGAAGCGGCATTCTTCGTCGATGAGTTGGTTTCTGGCACGGCAACAGCGCGCTTACGAAAGTGCTCTATTGCCGGCCGGACCGCGCGTAGGCCTCACGGCGGGAAAAGTGCTAGGCAAGGCGCATGAACGCAATCGCATCAAGCGGCGCATGCGCGAAGCGTTGCGTCGGCACGTCGAGTTGCTCCCTGAGGGCTTCGACCTCATCCTGCATCCGCGCCGTTTTGTGCTGACGCTGGAATTTGGGAAACTTGAAGCGGAGATTGTGCGTATTCTTCATCAGGCACGGGCTGAGGCGGCAAAAATGTCTCAGGAAGCGCCTGCATTATGACGCGTATTCTGCTGGCCACTCTCGCCTTTTATCAGCGCTGGCTTTCGCCGGCGATCCACTCGCTGGGCCCGGGCGGATGCAGATACCTCCCTACATGTTCTGAATATGCGGCAGGAGCCATCGCGATCCACGGCCCGCTGCGCGGTGTAGCCTTAGCCCTCTGGAGGCTGCTGCGCTGCCATCCTTTTGCACGCGGAGGCCTTGACCCCGTCCCGCCCGCCGCCATTACAAGACCTTTTCCCCACGAACCATTACCATAGAAGAAGCATCGCCCTGACGGTCGTGTGCTTTGAGCGCCTGTGAGCAGGCCCTAGACGAATAGGAAGTATCCTTTGGCAGAAATTCGCAATCCCAATCTTCAAACGCCCGGCACCCCCGGCGGCAGTGGTGGCGGCGGGGGCGACATGCGCTCCACAATAGGCTTTGCCGTGTTGTTGCTGGTGGTTTTACTGGGCTACCAGTACTTCTTCAAGCCCAAGCCAGCCCCGGAAACGCAGACCGCTCAAACCCAATCGCAGCAGGCACCCGCAACTCCGACAAGGGGCGCGCAGGCAAGCCCAACCGGTACCCCGGGCGCGCAGACCGCATCGAGCACGCCCTCTGTGGCCGCCTCTCTCGAAACGCAGACGACTGTCGAGAATGAGCAGTACAAGATCGTCTTCACCAACCGCGGCGCGCAGGTGAAACAGTGGATTCTAAAGAAGTATAAAGACACTGCCGGCAAGCCGCTCGACATGGTGCAGCAGCAAGCCGCGGCTCAGTTCGGGTTCCCGCTTTCGCTCTATACCTACGAACCGGCGCTGACGTCGCAGGTGAACCAAGCGCTGTACCAGGTCACTGTCGATGGTGCGCAGCCCTCAGCCACCGGCGTAGTCCTGGCCCCAACTACGGTTACTTTCCACTACGCGGGCAACGGCTTGGATGTGCTGAAGACGTTCCGCTTCGATGCAAGCTATGTAATTGGTGTCGAGGCCCAGGTCCTCCGCAACGGAGCGCCTGTCAGATCGCTGGTCGAGTGGCCTGCCGGGTTGGGCGATATGGAAGAATTTCTTCCTTCTTCCACAACGCGCGCCCAGGTTCCGACACCGTCTTACTTCTCTTGGTCGCTTGAAGGCAAGCAGGATTACCAGGCCGCCGCCAAGGTAAGTGGAAACGCCACAATCGATCAGCCGTACGCCTACGCCGCGATTACCGATCTCTACTTCGCCTCGGCCTTTCTGCCCCAGGATCCCGGGCACACAACGGTCGTAACGCTGCACAACTCCATCGAGATTCCAAGCGACTTGAGCAATCCCAACAGCCAGAGAAAACCGGCAAACGTGCTGGGCCTGGCCGTTGGCGACACCAGCGGCTATTCAAAGCTGCGCCTCTTTGCCGGACCCAAGGCAATGGATGTGCTCGCTTCAATCCACGCCACTGCGGCGGATGGCAAGCCAACCGGCCAGTCGCTTCAGCCGCTGATTCAGTTCGGCTGGATGACGATTCTGGCGACACCGCTCTATTGGGTGTTGCGTTATCTCAATGAGCACGGCGTTCCCAACTGGGGTTGGGACATCATCATCGTCACCGTGGTCTTCAACCTGCTGATGCTGCCAACGCGTTTGATGATGATGAAGCAGTCGCTGAAGATGACGCGCCTGCAGCCCAAAGTAGACGCGATCAAGCGAAAGTACGCCAATCTCAAGGTGAGCGACCCCAAGCGGGCCGAGATGAACACCGAGATGATGGAGCTCTACAAGCAGGAGAACGTGAACATGTACGGCGGCTGCCTTCCGCTGCTGATTCAGATGCCGCTGTTCTTCGCCTACTACCGCGTCCTGGCCAACGTCAT
>JBELAI010000101.1:0-22679 GCA_049508975.1 Occallatibacter sp.
CTCCTCTATGCCATTGAGCAGATCACAGGATGCAAGACGCAACCCTGCTTTGTAACGCGCAGTGACTTTAATTTACAGATGCAACACATCAGCCGCACAGAAGGACAGCTTGGCGATACCGCTGCCAGGGGGGTCAAGATCGACAACGTCCAAGACCCTGCGGAAATGGCCAGCATCCTCTGCGGATACGGCGTGGATCTGGAAGCGGAGGAAGCAAGAATCGGGAAATGCATGGACTTCCTGTGGGCGCGTCTCACCAGCGGCCCAAGGAATTTCGACCTTCTGTTCAAGGCTGGGTGAGTATCGCCTTTCCCCTGCCTTGTCAACATCCTGGGAACACAGTCTATCGTTTTTAAAGTAGTTTCCCACAATCGAAAGTAACCTTGATTTCATGGACAAATCGCCTTTCGTTGCCGATAAGAATGTAGGAGCGAAGCGGTGTCCAAGAAGGCGTGGGAACTTGAATTCGATCGTAGCTGGGTGCCGGCGTCGGCTCACTGGCGTCTCCGTTTTCAAAATCAGAAGAAGCTCCAGCTGGAAGCGGCAGATCTCCTGGACGAAGTGCCAGTCATGTCGGCCACCGTTCTCGGCCTGGACATAATCCTGCAAGAACCTTATATTGACTTGCGTCTCGTCTCCGACCTTATTTTGAGCGACGTCGGAGCAACGATTCAGATCCTCCGCCTGATTGGCAGAGAATACGAGATTGCTGCGGACCGCCCCCGCCGGATCGGTGATTGCATCGCCGGTCTGGACGTAAGCGTGTGGTACGCGGCGATCGCGGCTCGAACATTTCCCTGCGACCGGGAAAACATGGAAACAACCGACCTGTGGAGGCATTGCCGCCTGGTTGCGCAGTACGCCCAGCTTGTCGCTGAATCGATGGAACAATTTGCCCCTGAAGATGCCTACCTGGTTGGGCTGCTACATGGAATTGGAGCAATTCCAGCCGTCCTGGGCTGGCCGACCTGTGATCAGGCGAGCAAAACTGCGAGTGCATTTCTGGAGTTGGAAGATGCTCTGCCGCCGTTTGTTCTCGCGGCTCTGCAGAGCATGAATGATCCCGGTCCTTTGTCCGGATGGCGGTTCGTCCTCGCCGCGGCGCACGAGTTGGCTGCTTCGGCGCAGGGCCCTTCCGGTTCTTCGCTAGAGATATAGATCGCGTCCTGAAGACAGAAAAAGGAAATGGAGGTATCGACCGGAATTAGATTTGTAATTAGAGAAATTCCGGCTGGCTGCGCGCAAAACGATTTCAATGCGCGTGTTTCTCATTGACTCCTAATCCCAATTGCTGTCCAACCTTTAATTCATTGGTATTGGCCGCGGCAACAACGTAAAAGCTCAATCAAATCAGTTCCACTACGAATGGCCCACGGCGTGCATATTAATTTGCCGAGGGCAAATCATGAGCAGTGGATACTACGCAGCCTGCACGGGGCTTGTTTCCCGCACCGCGGCGCTGGATACAATTGCCAACAATCTAGCCAACGTAAGTACCGCCGGCTTCCGAGCGAGCCACAACAATTTCAGCTCTGTCCTGGCCACTGCCGACAACGCCGGCCTTTCCACACTCAACCAGGACGTCAACGACTATGGCATATTGAACGGCACGCAACTTGATTCCACCCAGGGCGCGCTGGTGCCAACGAATAACGATCTCGACGTTGCCATTGAGGGCCCTGGTTATTTCGCTGTACAAGCGCCTGCCGGCGAAGTCTACACGCGCGGAGGCAGCTTCCGCGTATCGGCCCAGGGACAATTGATAACTCCTGCGGGCGATCCGGTCCTGGGCGATAGCGGGCCGATCAGAATTGCCGGAACGCCTGTGTCCATCAGCTCCGACGGAACCATCACGGCGAATGGCGCGATCTCCGGCCGTCTGAAATTGGTCGAGTTTCCTCCGACAACTAACATCCAGAGTGCAGGCGGTACTTACTACACTGCGCCCCAGGGCACTGCTGTCGATGCTACAAAATCCAAAGTGCGCCAGGGGATGCTCGAAAGCTCGAATGTTAACCCTGTCACCAGCGTAGTCGAGCTGATTGGTGCGCAGCGCGATGTCGAATCGATGCGCCACGTACTTACTATGTTCAGTTCTGAGATGGATAAGACGGCAGCCCAGGACCTGCCGCGCGTCAGCTGATTCCAGGTTCAATTCAAGCTTCTTAAACCCGAGAGGATCTCAATATGTTTCGTGCTCTATATACGGCGGCAAGCGGCATGACGGCCCAGCAGGTAAACCTGGATAACATCGCTAACAATTTGGCGAACTCCGGTACTACGGGTTTTCAGCAGCGCCAGGTGAACTTCACCGACCTTCTGTATCAGAACCAGATCATGCCTGGATCTGCCGCAACGCAACAGACTACGGTAGCGGCTGGTTTGCAGATCGGTCTCGGAACCCGGGTCTCGGAAACTGAAATCATGCAGACGCAGGGCGACTTTACCACGACCGGCAACCCACTCGATCTGGCAATCCAGGGCGCGGGATTTTTTCAAATCCAAATGCCCAATGGACAGATGGCCTATACCAGAGATGGCTCGTTCCACCCGGATTCGCAGGGAGCATTAGTAACTGCCGATGGCAATCCGCTGCAGCCCGCAATTACGATTCCCGCAAACGCGCTGACCGTGACTGTCGGCAGCGATGGAACGGTCAGCATCACAACGCCGGGACAAACAGCCGCCACAACTGTGGGCACGATTCAAATGGCTCTGTTCATCAACCCGGGCGGCCTGAACAGCGTGGGCAACAACCTTTATCTGCCGACAACAGCTTCCGGCGAAGCGCAGGTTGGAACGCCAGGCGGCGCCGATGGATTGGGAACCATTCAACAGGGAATGCTTGAGCAGTCCAATGTCAGCGTCGTCAACCAATTCGTTGCGATGATCCTGGCGCAGCGGTCCTATGAGTCGAACTCGCGCGTCGTCAAGGCAGCGGATGAAATGCTGCAGCAGCTTAACCAACTCTCTCAGTAGTGGCTCGATGTAAGAAGTTGAAGATGCGGCGAAGAGGAAACATGAGCACAAGACGGGTAGCGGCTTTGTTGCTGACGGCGATAAGTTTGCCAGGGTGGGGATATTCGCAGTCCCCGCCGCGGGAGCACTTTGAAATCACTGTGCAGCATGTCGCGCAGACTCTATCCAATAGCGGAATTCAGATCGCAGACCTGCATGTATCGTTGCTTGCTAAAGTAGTGGCGGCCGAGGCGAATCCGAAACTGGATGTGTTGTCAATTGAGCCGCTTGGTCTGCGGCGCTCCAAAAATGATGCCGCATCGAGTTATATGGTCAAGCTCGGTTGCCATGCGGTTGGCATGTGTCTGCCTTTCTATGCCATCGCAAGCCTGAATCAGGGAACTGCCGGCAGCCAAACCAGCGCGCCCATCGCAACCCTTGCTGCCGCGAACACATTCTCGAAGCCAAACACTGCTGTCACCATCCGGGCCGGAGCGCACGCCACGCTGGTTATGTACGATGGCGACGCGCAGATCGAAGTCGCCGTTGTCAGTCTCGAGAATGGCGTTGCCGGCCGCATGATTCACGTAGCCAGCCCGGACCACAAGCAGATCTATCTCGCCGAAGTGGTCAGCCCAACCCTGCTGACGAGGAGCTTCTAAGATGCTGTTGACCGTCAAGTCTTTTCAACGAAGCATCGCGCTCGCTCTGATCGGCGTCTCCGCGAGTCTTGTCTTCGCCGCAACTCCGGCCAAGACGAAGTGGTCGCCAGGAGCCGCACTCGGCGATTTCAATTCGGACTACAAAGCGCTTCACCTGAACGACACCATTACCATTCTGGTTGCTGTGCAGACAACGGCCGCGCAGTCTGGCACGGTGGACAGCGAAAGATCCTTCTCAACTAACTCCGCCATAACTGGCATTATGGGCAGCGCTCCCAAGGCAATCAACCCTCTCCTGGCGGCAAACTCGGCTTCGGTGCATAAGGGCCAGGGATCGACAGCGTCCAATACGACATTTCAGACAGCGCTTACCGGGCAGGTCATTGCAGTGCTTCCCAATGGAAATCTCGTTGTCGAAGCAGCCCGCGAGATTTTCATGAACAACCAGCATGAAAATATTGTCGTCCGCGGCATGATTCGCCCCGTCGACATCGGTCCGAGCAACACCGTGCCCTCCACTTCTCTAAGCAATCTTGAAATCGAAATGAAGGGCAAAGGAATCATCGCAGACGGCGTGCGTCCGCCGAATCCAATTACAAAGGCACTCATGTGGCTATTGAATTTTTGATCGCCATGGGGCGCAAATTCGGGTACGCGAGCCGGCCTCATTCGCTGAAGCGGATGACTCTGCTTGTTGTAATGGGTCTTCTTTCGGCAAGCGCTTTGTGCGGCGCCGATTCCGATCGCAAGGTTTTGATCCGCGACGTGACGCAAATAGAAGGCGTTCGCGAAAATCAACTCGTCGGATACGGCCTGGTCATTGGACTCAAGAACACCGGCGACACGCAGCAAACATTCTTCACCGTGCAAACGCTGGCCAATGCCATGCAGCGAATGGGAGTTCAGATTGCTCCCGGCGTGGTGATTGTAAAAAACGTAGCCGCGGTTTTTGTAACAGCGTCCCTGCCCGCGTTTGCGCGGCCGGGCATGAAGGTGGATGTCACTGTCTCATCCGTTGGCGATGCAAAGAGTCTCCAGGGTGGCGTGCTGCTTCTCACAGCTCTTCGCGCCGCCAATGGAGAAGTGTACGGCGAAGCGCAAGGGCCGTTAGTCATTGGTGGCTACTCTGAAGGCGTGTCCGGCAACTCGAAGAGTGTGAACCATCTCACTGTCGGCAGAATTGCCGAAGGTGGAATTGTGGAGCGTGATGCGGCTGTAGACTTGAGCCGCTTCCGACTGGTCTCTCTCTTGCTGCTTAACTCCGATTTCACAGCGGCCCGCGACGTTGCGGACACCATCAACAAGGATTTCGGAAAGACCATCGCCACCGCCATCGACAGCCGGCGAATCGACGTCAATGTTGCCGACAGCGGTTTGACCTCCGTACCGATTCTCATCGCGCGCGTCCAGAATCTCTCCATCAGTTTCAGTTCGCCGGCAAAAGTTGTTGTCAATGAACGCACCGGAACCATCGTGATGGGCGGCAATGTCAGGCTCTCACCGGTCTCCGTCATTCATGGAAGCTTGACCATCGATGTCGAGACTCAGCATATAGTCCTCCCGCCGGGGCCAGGTTCAAACGGCAAGCCGACGGACATTACGCAAACAAATGTCGCGGTAGGCGATGCGCCGGCACAATCGATCCAACTGAAAGAGGGAGCCAGCGTCGAAGAGCTCATCAAGGGATTGCATGCCATCGGCGCCACCTCCCACGACATCATTTCGATTCTTCAGGCGATCAAGGCCGCGGGCGGATTGCAAGCCGATCTGGAGGTAATTTAATGTCGAGCATCTCTTCATTCGGCGTTATGCCCGGAGTCCCCATCGGCGCATTGACCACGCAAGCGATTCCGATCGTCAAGCAGTCGGCGGCGGGTTTGTCGCCGGCAACAACGAACACAAAAATCGAGAAGTCGGCCAAGGATTTTGAGTCCATTCTTTTGGGAAGCTGGCTGCAACAGGCGGAACAGAGCTTTGGCTCACTTCCTGGTGGGGACGAAGATGGCGACGAAGACTCCGGCAAGGATCAGTTTCAGGGAATTGCCATGCAGTCGTTAGGCTCTGCCATGACCAACGCCGGCGGCATCGGCATTGCCAAGATGATTTCAAAGCAACTTCACAAGGCGCAGGATGCAGCGGACGCAAAAGCAGAGTCCGCTGCCCCTGCGCACCAAGGTAACACCAAATAGCGTTACGCACCATTGCGACGGACCTGTTACTAATGGCTGAGGCGGGTAGATTGAAATTCTAACCGGGATGTGCCGATAGCTGAACGGTCAGAACAGGAGAAGTCGCAATGAAAATCGATGTGAACAGCCTAGCGGCAAATCAGCTCTCAGTAGACCGGGGGCCGAAACAGGTTTCGAGCGGCGGTCCCGCCGGAATTCAGAGTTCGACGGAAGACCGGACAACACTCCGGACCGGCAATCTTTCGGTCCAGTCGTTGACCAGCCAGGCGTTGAATACTCCTGAGATCCGTCAGGATAAAGTTGACGATCTTCAACAATCTGTGAGCAGCGGGCAATATCAGGTGAGCGCCAAGGCGATTGCCAGCGCCATCATCGACAGCGGCGAGTAGTTCATGGGCGGAAGCAAGCGCTAAGCTTCATTGGCCCATGGTAAGGAACTTGCCAGAAGGGTCAGCCCATGAACGACCACGCACTTGCGTCGCGCGATCAACTCGCCGCTGCCTACCTGCAGGAAATGCAGGCGCTGGCGCACGAAATATCCATTTCGATGGATGCGATCGCCGCCAACGCATTATCCAAGCTTCAGGAAAGCATTGCGAAACAGGAAATGCTTTGCGCCAACCTGGCGAGCATGGCCCACGCCGTAAGCGAAGGATTCAAACCATTCGCACAGCCATCCTTCTCCGGCATTGACGCGGCGGTTGAAAAGAAGATCGGAGCCACGCGCAAAACGCTCCTCGATCTGAATCTGAAGTACGCAGCCCTTCTCAAGCATTCCGGCAAAACAATCTCTTTACTATCCACGTTGTGCAAAAGCCACACAGGACAATTCCAGGAGGCTCGCGGGCCCAGGTTGAAGTATCAGACCTGGTCTTGCGAGATGTAATTTATGGCCTCACTGACTTCAGCATTATCAATAGCCATGCAAGCGCTGCAAGCTGCCGATGGTGGTTTGCAGGTAACCAATAACAACATCTCCAATGCCAACACCCCCGGCTATACGCGCCAGCAGGTTGTCCTTCAAGAGACGACGCCGGCAGATAATGGAGACTTCGTCGCCGGAGAAGGTGTAACGTTCGTTGGCTACCAGAGCATACGCGATGAACTGGTAATGGCACAGATTCAATCGCAGACTTCCGCCCAGAGCGGTGCAAATGCATCGTTGGCTTCGTTGCAGCAAATCCAGCCAACGTTCACCACCTCGACAACGGATATCGGCACGGAGATGTCGGCGCTATTCTCCAGTCTCTCGAGTCTCGCCACCAATCCTACGAGTTCCGCATCGCGCCAGGCAGTTCTGACCGCCGGACAGAATCTCGCCACCGCATTCAATACGGCATCCAGCACATTGACCTCGCAACAGGCCACGCTCAATACGCAGGTCTCTCAAGATGTAACTCAGATCAATCAGCTCACACAGCAGATCGCGGCTTTGAACCCCGAGATCGTCGAACAGAATGCAAACAATACAGTGGAGAATGGCGGTGCGCTTCAGGATCAGCAGAATCAGTTGATCCAGCAACTGTCGGCACTCACCAACGTCTCCGTCACCCAGACCAATAACGGTGTAACCCTAACCACGGGGAACGGAACCGCACTGGTTGTGGGCCCGCAGAGCTTCGCATTGCAGACCTCGGACGGCACTAACGGAGCTGAAGCTGTTCTCGATTCGAACGGCAACGACATCACATCGACGCTGACAAGCGGGGATCTGGGTGGAACGATTCAGACAAGGGATCAGGCCATCGGCGGCCTGTTGACTCAACTGAATACGCTGGCCAACCAGTTTGCCAACGCTTTCAATTCTGTGCAGGCTAGCGGATACGATCAAAATGGTAAGCCGGGCCAGAATTTTTTCACCATTCCTACCTCAGTTTCCGGGTCCGCCGCCGGCATTCAAATGAACATTACCGATCCGGCGCTATTGGCGGCAAGTTCCGACGGCACCTCCGGAAGTGACGGCAATCTGGCCAACTTCGCTGCCGTGCAAACAAATGCGCTGCCCTCAGGACAAACTCCGGCGGATGCATATTCGAGCATTGTCTACCAGGTAGGCAGCGTCACCGCCAACGCCAGCGCGGAATCCGGCGCGACGACTGCCAGCTTGACGCAACTCAACGACCAGCTCAACTCCGTTTCCGGCGTATCGATCGACGAGGAATCGGCCAATCTCATCACGTATCAAAATGCTTACGAGGCTGCCGCCCGCGTCATTTCCACGATTCAAGCGCTCATGACAGCCACAATGAGCATGGACACACCCGGTTAGCGAAATCGAAAAAATGCGCAATTTTCACGCGCGCAAAGAAGGGTTCATATGCGTGTTACAAACATGGTCCCCGACATCGAATACTCGATGCAGCAGTCCCAGCAGGCGCTTACGACCGCGGAAATGCAGGTGGCAACAGGCCTGCGGGTCAATCGGCCTTCGGATGATCCTACGGCTGCGGCGAATGACACGGTTTCCCTCGCGGCTTCTGCAAAAGTCGATCAATTTACAAGTAATATTGACACCCTGCTCCCGCAACTGCAGACGGCGGATTCAGCCATCAGCTCGGTAGTCACCTCATTGAACTCAGCGATAACACTCGGCACCGAGGGCGCAAACGGAAGCAATATTTCACAAAGGCCAGTCATTGCCGCTCAAGTTGCAGGCATTCTCTCCACGGTTATTTCCCAGGCCAATGCTTCTAATTCTGGAGAATATCTTTTCGGAGGTTCGGCCAGCAGCTCGGCGCCTTTTGTTGCCGCTTCGTCAACGTATACCTCGGCCAATGGGTCGGTCGCTCAACCTCTGTCTACGACAACCTTGCTGACTGCAGGTTCTATCACGACAATCGGCGATGCACAAACCGGCGATACATTTGAATTCACGGCGAAAACGGGTGACACAATCGGGACTTTGCAAACAGCCATCGCCAATGCTGTCGCGGCCGGCACTCTCACCGCGGGCACCACGGCAACCATCAATGCGTCCGGACAGCTTTCCATCGCGACAAACTCGAGCACTGCCGGCATAGCTGTCATTTCAAATGACGCGGCCCTCGGATCTATGTCTGCCACCCAGGGTACGTCTGTCGCCAATGCTTACGCTTACGTCGGAAACAGCACTATCAACACAGCGCAGGTGGGTGATTCGTTAAGTGTTTCGACCAACGTACCGGGAAGTAATCTGTTTGGCTCTGGATCGAACGTGATCGGCGCGCTCAGTGGGCTGATCTCCGCGCTTCAGAATGGTGGAACCACGGCACAGATAGGTACAGCCGTTGCCGCTGTTTCTACAGCGTTGAATAATGTGAATCAACAGCGCGTCCCACTGGATAACACAATCGCCGCTTTGAACTCTCAGCAGAGTTATCTTGGCCAGGAAACAGTGACATTGACCTCCCAGCAGGATAACCTCGTTGGCGCCAATATGGCGGATGCTGCAACCAACCTCGCCCAGGCACAAACGCAATACCAGGCGGTTCTGGCTGTTGCTGCCAAGGTCATGCCCCAAACACTCCTTAATTATCTGTCCCAGCCTTCCGCATAGGACAGTCTGGATCTTTGGAACCGCTATGTTTATTGATCAGCGGTTGTTAGTGAGAAAATCGACGGCGGACCTTCAGGGTCTTCTACTGTTAGGACCCAAAGTAAAATGTCTCCGGCGGGAATGTGGCTTGGGTCTAAGCGGGAGAGGCCTGCATCGAACAGGCCTGTAACTGGTATGTAACACTTTGACGTTGAATTCTGATTTATTTTCATTTTCTCCCTTGACAAAGAAAGAATTTGACAAATGCATTGAAATTTTCCAAATGGGTTGTCGATAGAATGTTTGTCCAAAACGACCTCCTTCTCACCGATCCGGCGCCTCAAAGAAGGCCCCACAAAAGATGGCGAGTGCAGGCGTAAAAGGGCAAACAGAAGGAGTAGCACACAATGGCACTCACAGTCCTGAATAACATCTCCTCCATGACGGCGGAGAATGCATTGTCCAACACTCAGGCGAACCTGCAAAAGACCCTGACCCAGCTTTCGACCGGCATGAAGATCAACTCCGGTTCGGACGATGCGGCAGGATTGTCGATTGTAAGCGGACTCAATGCGAACATTGCAGCCCTCACCCAGTCACAGCAGAATGCCAGCAACGGCATTGGCCTGCTGCAGACCGCTGACGGCGCCCTGTCGCAGGTCACCACGCTTCTCAACCGCGCTGTAACCCTGGCCACCGAAGGCTCGACCACCGGCATTACGTCCAGCCAGTCCACCGCGCTCGATACAGAATTCCAGTCGATCCTTTCGGAAATCAATCAGATCGGCCAGGCAACAAACTTCAACGGCTCCAACGTCTTCTCATCCAATGCACCCACAACCTTCTCCTCGACGCAGGGATCGGTTGGGAGCCCACTCCTCACCACGACAGCACTGACAGCGAATTCGGTCACCAAAATCACTGACTCGGCTACGGGCGGTACCTTTGTGTTCACAGCCGCTGCCGGTGACAAGATCTCCGACCTGCAGACTGCCATCACCAACGCTGTCACGGCTGGAACGCTCTCCGCTGGTACCACGGCAACGATCGTTGGTGGAAAATTGACGATCGCGGATGCTGCTTCGAATGGCGTTACAGTCTCGAGCAATGACGCGGTTCTCGGACCGATGGTTGCTGCCACCACCAACGACACAAGCACTGTGTACCTTGGCGACGGCACCACCACTGGCGCTACCAACACTGAGATCACAACCACCATCAACGCCCTGTCCGCCACGGCTCTCAATCTGAACGCCGACGTTCTGACCAGTTCGGCCTCCTCAATAACCGCTCTGGGCGATGTCACCGCCGCAATCAATACGATCTCCGCGCAACGCGGCGTCATCGGCGCTTCCGTCAACCGCCTCACCGCGGCCAGCAGCAACATGGCCAACCAGGTGACCAACCTGCAAAGCGCAGCCAACGGCCTCCAGAACGCCGACATCGGCAAGACCGTTGCCAACATGACCCAGTACAACGTCCTCCAGTCTACCGGTATGGCGGCTCTGCAACAGTCCAACCAGGCCCAGCAGGCAGTTCTGAAACTGGTCCAGTAATTCAACGCGGCAATCAACGCAATGCAAGAGGTGGAACCGCAAAAAGGTTCCACCTCTGCCTCACCCTCCATGAGCCGAAATTCAATCAATTTCGCGCCGTCTCTCGCGCTCCGCGGTCGATGACCACGGGCCAGGGTAGGCGTGTACTCCATGGCGCCTTCCCGAATTGCAGGTAGAAGCTATGAGTTCATCATCCGCGGTCAATTCGCTGTTGTCGAGTACTTCTCCAACTGTTCCGACATACAGTATCAGTTCCATTCTGGCTGCAAGTTCAGGCTCCAGCACCGCCGGCATCGACGTCACGTCTGCGGTAGCTGCAGCCATTTATGCGGATCGTGCGTCGGAACGTGGCTGGCAGGCCGACCAGACAACCCTCACCAGCCAGACGACCGCACTCACTTCGATTCAGTCCGCGACACAAGCTGTAAGCACGGATTTGCAATCGTTGAATTCACTGACAGGACCCTTGTCGGCCCGAAGCGTTTCAAGCTCGAACAGCAACTTAGTTACAGCCACCGCAGCCGCTGGCACCACCCTTGGCAACCACACCGTCGAGGTCAACTCCATCGCAACAACCGGGTCCTGGTATTCAAGCTTCCAAACAAGCGCAATCTCGCCGCTTCCGGCAAGCTCGTTTACACTAACCACCGCCGCCGGTACTTCGCAGACATTTCAAACCGGACCTTTGACCGGAACTGCCGGAACTAATCTGAACGACCTGGCCACCTCGATCAACGCTGACAATTTGGGTGTCACCGCTACGGTGGTCAGCGACTCGTCCGGCTCTGCCCTTTCCGTTGTTTCCAACTCCTCAGGCGCAAAGGCCGACTTCTCGATATCGGAGCCTTACACGTCGTGGACCGCGCCACCATTGACTTCGACTGAAACCCTCGGCGCCAACAACATTACGCTGACCGGTGCTACCGTACCCCCAGGAACAGCGACCATCACCACGACCTCCGGCGAAACCTATGCGGAGTTGGCTACCGCGATCAACAATGCAACCGGCGTAGGCCCGGCAACGAGCTACAGTTCGACGCAGGATTCTCTGGTTGGCACCACCCCTTTGACCGCCGGCTCCGTTACCACCATCCAGGACAAAACCACAGGCCAGACTTTTTCTTACACGGCAAAAGCCGGGGATACCATCTCCACGCTCAACAGTGCCATCGCAACAGCAGTAACCGCGGGCACCCTCTCCCCCGACGTGACGGGCGCGGTTGTTGGCGGCCAGGAAGTCATCTCAGAAGGCTCGGCCGATGACGGTATCTCGGTCTCAACCAATGATTCCGTTCTTGGCGCAATGAACGCGGCACCCGGCGCAACACTCCCTCTCGGTGTGACCGCAACCGCCGGTACCGATTCCAGTGGCAATCAAACGCTGACCATTACCAGTAGCGACGGCAAAACTCCATTCACAATCAATGAGCCAAGCTCAACCGCCGGCACCTTTGGTTTCATGCAGGCCGCACAGGGCGCAGACGCATCGATAACAGTCGATGGAGTGCCACTCACAAGCGCAAGCAACACGGTTACCGGCGCTATCCCAGGCGTTACGTTGAATCTGCTGAGTGCGAGCCCCGGACAAACAGTAAATCTGGGTGTGCAGTCGGATGCTTCGGCAGTCTCGACAGCGATCAACCAGCTCGTTACGGATTACAACACTGCTATCGGATTAGTAACCTCGCAATTCAATGTCAGCAGTTCCACAAACTCGTCTGGCGCCGTCACCAGTTCGGAGGGTGTGCTCGCTTCCGATCCCACTGTTGTCAATCTGCAGAGCGACCTTGAGCAGGCTATCAACTATTTGTATACGCCGCCGACAGGAACCACCACCTCGGTCTCAAGCCTTGGTGATCTCGGCATTACGGCCAACACGGATGGCACTCTATCAGTCGACTCAACCACTCTGGATAATGCGATTACCAACAATCCTACGGATGTTCAGAATTTCTTCGAGGGCGCTGCCCTCAACGGATTCGCAAATTCATTCAGCAACACTCTGAACAACTACACGGAGCCCGCCCATGGCGCCTTCACCGTCGATCTGAGCAGTGTCAGCGCGGAGAGCAAGAGCATCACTTCGGAAATCAACGATTTTGAAACCAACTACATCGCAGGTCAACAGACGATTCTGACCGCTGAATACAGTTCGGCTGAAATCGCGCTGCAGCAGTTGCCTGAAGAAATGCAGCAACTGAACTCTGAACTTGGATTCAACAACAACAGCAGCAACGGATGACAATGACTGAGACAGGGCTTTCATATCGGAAATCGGCGATCGAGGGCGCAAGCCCCATTGGCTTGATGATTGCGCTCTTTGACACGCTCGTGGGCGATTTTCGCCGCGCGTCCACCGCTCTTCGCAAGAACGACATCGAGACGCGCTGCAGAGAACTGAACCATGCCACTCTTGTTCTGGGCCAGCTTGAGAACTGGCTCGATATGAAGAATGGCGACGAGTCAGCTGCAACTCTTGGCAGATTCTATGCATACTTGCGCGCAAAAATGATGCAGGCTGCAGTAACTCAGTCGGCCACCCTGCTCGAGGCGCAAATCGATATGATCCTCCATGTGCGGAGTGCCTGGCAACAGCTCGACAATGCGGCTCCAACACCGCCGGAAGGCCAAATCGAAACATCGGCGCCACAACCAAGAATGTCGTATCCGTCAGCGCAAGAGCCGGATTTCGAGCGGGTGCGTTTCTCCCAATCTGCCTGATGTAGCAATGAGCCCGCGCAAAACTCGCGGGTTCCGCGCCGATTTCATGAGCGGAGAATACCGGTTCCCGGCGACTTGGGCTTGTTGCTGAACTATCCTGACACGACCCTTCACATCGATGCACATAGATGAAACGCTCTCTCGATTTGGGCTGTCTACACACAATCAAAACTGAATTGTGACAAATGAGGCGCTCCTTGCCGATAGTATCCCTGTAAAACTGTCTCCATTCGATCGTGCAGAATGCTGGTAAACGAACTGCACCGGAGTTAGTAGCTATCCTTCGCAGGAGGAGTGCACCAATGAATGCCCGCCACGTTCGCGTGTTTCCCGAATATCGGGCCAGTCTCATTGCTGTAAGTCCTGGTGCGCGAATTCTCCCTGCAGGCGATCCTGCCGAGACGTACGAACCGCGCTTCGCGGGACAAGCGATGAAGCATGCCGGGGAGGCTCAAGGTGAATAAAGGCACTTTGGGCGGAATTGGTATCGCGGTTACCGGGATCGCAGTCGGGCTATATCTCGACGGCGGTCACGTCGGCCAGATGTTACAACCCACCGCGGCGCTCATTGTGTTTGGTGGCACGCTGGGCGCGGTGATGGTGCAATTCCCGTTCTCCGTCGTAATGCAGGCGGCCCGTCAGTTGAGGCATATCTTCGTTCACGCGCCCGATCCTACTTCGAAGCTAGTCGACGACCTGATGCGTTACGCGGTGAAAGCCCGCCGCAATGGCGTCGTATCTCTTGACCCGGAGCTCGAGTCGGTCAATGATCCATTCATGCGAAAGGCACTCACCCTTGCGGTTGACGGGGTACACCCTCCCCAGTTGCGCCAGACAATGGAACTGGAGATGACAAGACAAGCGGATAACGAGGGCCAGATTCCAAAAGTCTTTGAAGCGGCCGGCGGGTTTGCGCCAACTATAGGCATTCTCGGAGCAGTTATCGGACTTATCCAGGTTATGCAGCGGCTCGATAACATCGATGCCGTCGGCAGAGGCATCGCAGTAGCATTTGTCGCGACCATCTATGGCGTTGGTTCGGCGAATATCTTCTTTCTTCCCTGCGCCGGAAGAATCAAGATGCTGATGTGCCGCAAGCAGGTGCTCCGCGAAATGATACTCGATGGAGTCATCGCGATTGTGGAAAGAACCAATCCGCGCGTCCTCGAAGCCAACCTCGCTGTGTATTCCAACCGTCCTGCGGCGGCTCCCGCGAAGAAACTGGTGGCCATATGAGACGCAAGGTTATTGAGGAAGAATCTCATAATGACCGCTGGCTTGTGTCCTATGCGGATTTCATGACACTGCTCTTCGCTTTGTTCGTAGTGCTCTTCGCCTCCTCGCATCATGACCGAAAGACAATTCAGCGAGTCTCTGCCGCGGTGAAAAATGGCTTTCAGGACATGGGCGCGTTTTCCCACGGCGCCACGATGCAGGATAGCCCGCCATCGAATGTGCCGGGTGATGGTGAGCCATTGAGTCAATCCAAAGCTCCAGGCGACCAACCGGCCACCAGTCCCTTGAACCCGTCGGTCGACATTGCGGAACTCAAGACAGATCTCAGCAAAGCCCTCGGCCAGGAACTTGAGCGCCAGGAAGTTGATTTGCGGATGACTCCGGAGGGATTCGTGATCAGCCTACATGAGCTCGGCTTCTTCAACAGCGGTGAGGCGCGGCTCATGCCGGGTGCAGCCGACAAGATCAAGCGCATTGCGGCGGTGCTCGTTCATTACGGCCTGGATATGCGGGTGGAAGGGCACTCCGACGATGTGCCGATTCACAATGCCGAGTTCGCTTCGAACTGGGATCTCTCGACAGCCCGTGCAACGGCGGTGGCCATGATGCTACTGGACGAAGCCGGCGTAGACCCCAAAAAGATCGCGATCGCAGGCTACGGACAGTATCATCCAAACGCGAGCAACGATACCCCGGAAGGCCGCAGGGCGAACCGCCGCGTGGATATCGTGGTTGTCTCGTCGTTCCATCCGCCCGAGCTCATTTCCAAATAAAGGCGCGCGAGCGACGTTTCATACTCGGCAATCCGATTGATGAGTTTTTCATGAGGAGAGCCGCGCCCTCCCGCTCGATTGTCCGGTATTTTACTGCAGTCTTGAACGGTTTCAAGTGAGTATTCGGAGCTTCCAGCAATCTCATTTTCTCCAAAACTAACACCACCCCCGCGTCCGGCATTAAATCGGATCAATTGCTATGATTGGCCCCATAATTGCTCCAGTTTAACGATGAAGGCGAGTACCCCTGCTCGTTCCACGTGAGTGCAATGTAAAGGACGCGGAGGAATCATAGACTTGCGCAAAACCGACCATCAAAGCCATGCCACCAATGCGGAAGTATTGCCCGCGAGCGTCTCCCTCGATCCCCAGGACTGGGGAGAATTCAGCCATCAGGCCCACCGCATGCTCGATGACATGCTCGGATCCATGGAGAACATTCGGGAACAGCGCGTATGGCGGCCAATCCCCGACGAGGTTCGCGGGCGTTTTCGTGAGTCCATTCCGAAGAACCCGGCAGATTTGTCCGATGTCCATCAAGAATTCATGACTTCGATTCTGCCCTACGCGGCGCGCAATGCACATCCCGGTTTTCTGGGCTGGGTGCAGGGCGGCGGGACCCCTGTTGGCATGCTGGCCGAGATGTTGGCCGCAGGCTTGAATGCCAACGTAGGCGGACGCGATCAGATTCCTCTCGAAGTCGAGCGCCAGGTCACCGACTGGATGCGCAGCCTCTTCGGCTTTCCGCAATCCGCGTCTGGCCTGATGGTCACCGGTACGTCGATGGCAAACTTTCTCGCGGTCGTCGTAGCACGCGATACCCGGCTCGGTTGCGAAGTTCGCCGCAGCGGTGTTGCCCAACAAACTCAAAAGCTGACGGCCTATGCGTCGAAGGCGGTGCATGGATGCGTTGCGCGCGCGTTCGATTTTGCCGGTCTCGGGAGCGATTCTTTGCGGCTCATTCCCGTGGACAACCGCCAGCGCATGGACCTCGATGCACTGGCCAAGAGCATTGCCGCGGATCGGCAAGCCGGCTGCACGCCATTCTTCGTGGTTGGAACCGCGGGAACTGTGGACACCGGCGCCATCGACAATCTGGCCGGTATCGCCAGGCTTTGCGCGGAACAGCAAATCTGGTTTCATGTGGACGGCGCCTTCGGTGCCCTGGCCATGCTCGTGCCCGATCTTGCCCCGCGGCTCAAAGGGATTGAGCAGGCCGACTCTCTTGCATTCGATTTTCACAAGTGGGCGCAGGTGCCCTACGATGCCGGCTTCATCCTGGTGCGCGACGGCGAAAAACACAAGCAAGCATTCAGCTCATCCTCCGCGTACATGATGCGGGAGGAACGCGGAATGTCCGCCGGTTCGCCCTGGCCGTGTGACCTGGGCCCCGAGCTCTCGCGCGGTTTTCGCGCTCTCAAGACATGGGCCACTCTCAAAGTCTACGGAACCGACGCAATCGGCGCGGTCATCAGCCATTCATGCGCATTGGCCCGTTCCCTTGCGAACCAAATCGCCGCAACGCCGGAGCTTGAGTTGATGGCATCCGTCGAGTTGAACATCGTCTGCTTCCGCTACCGTTTCGGTACATCCGGGAATCCGGTGACCGACGAAGTTGCGAACGAGCTGAACCGCAGGATCGTTATTGAATTGCAGGAGTCCGGCGCAGTTGTCCCATCGACCACTCTCATCGACGGCCGCGTCGCGATCCGCGCAGCCTTTGTGAATCACCGCACCACCCGCGCCGAGGTGGACACGCTGGTCAACGCAACGCTGGCTGCAGGCAGGACTTTGCGCGCCACGCTGCATGCAACCAAGAACATTGAGAAGAAATGGGAGCCGTGGCTCGAGTGCGAGAAACGGGTGCTCCAACTGAATGAAATGCTCGACTCGGAATCGAACCCTCCCACGAATGGTGAAGCAGTACTGCGCATCGAGCGCGCAACTTTACTTGCCCAGATGGGCCGCAACCTCGAAGCGAGAAGCGATTACCTGCGGGTTCTGGAGCTCGATCCAGCCAACCACGCCGGCCTCATCGGGCTCGGCCGCCTGCTGGTCACAGAGAGACACCTCAAGGCCGCGCAGATGGTCTACACCGAAGCGGTCAGGCACTATCCAGACGACATCGTATGCAGGGTAAACCTGGGTGGCGTGTTGCTTGAACGCGACGACTACGCGGGATCCCGTGAACAGTACGAAGCGGCGCTCGGCCTCGATCCGGAATTCCCGCAGGCGCACGGAGGCATGTATTACGTGCTCACGCGGCTCGGCGAGTTCGAAACGGCTGCGTCTCATCAGCGCAAGGCCTTCGGGCAAAAAAGCCTCTTTACCAATCCGTATCGGGGCACCGCGCAACCAATTCCTGTGCTCCTGCTGGTGTCCTCCACCGGCGGCAACACACCGCTCGAGAAGCTCATCGACGATCGCATCTTTCAGACATACGTCGTCGTTGCGGATTTCTACGACACGAAGATTCCATTGCCGGAGCACCAACTCGTCATCAATGGCATTGGAGATTCCGACGCCGCGGAAAATGCATTGTTGGCCGCAGAGTCACTGGTAGCATCGACCCAATCGTCAGTGATTAACAGGCCTGCTGCGGTTCGAGCTACAGGCCGTTGTGAGAACGCGGCCCGTCTGGCTAACCTGCCCGGCGTAATTGCTCCGGCAACCGCGACGTTTCCGTACGCGCTGTTAGCTGGCGAGGATGGGCCTGCCGCACTTGCGCAACACGGCTTCGTGTTTCCTCTGCTATTGCGCGCACCGGGTTTCCACATGGGACAGCATTTTGAGCTGGTGGAAACTGCGGAAGCACTCTCTCGAGCAGTGACGGGTCTGCCCGGAGCCGGACGGCCCGGTGCTGAACTGCTCGTGATTCAGTATCTCGATGCCCGCGGCGCAGATGGTTGTGCGCGCAAGTATCGCGTGATGTTCGTGGATGGCCGGCTCTATCCACTGCACCTGGCCATCTCACCAAATTGGAAGATCCATTACTTCAGTGCGGATATGAGAGACCGGCCCGATCATCGCGCAGAAGAAGCAGAGTTCCTGGCCGATATGGCTGGCGTGCTCGGCGATAAAACTATGGTTGCGCTCGAACGGGTGCAAGCGGCGCTTAGCCTCGACTATGGCGGCATCGACTTTGGTCTCAGCCTGCAGGGCGACGTTCTGCTGTTTGAAGCCAACGCCACCATGGTGGTCGAGCAGCCGGATGAAGACCCTCGCTGGGATTACCGGCGCGCAGCCGTCGCGCGCATCCACGCAGGGGTGCGCGAGATGTTGATGAGAAATGCAAATGCAGTTTCGGGAAAGGAAGAGAGCCGTGTCGCTGCTTCCAGGGCCATTCCGGCGCAAAAATAGCCAGTCAACAGAAGGAAAATGACGACTTGGGTCCACACACAGCGGTAGCACAGAAGGCCAGATTTGCCGATAAGAACACCTGCGGCAGAGGTGTGTCCGGGGAAGGACGGATGTTGCGCCGACTCGGTTGGATACCGGCGTTGCTTTTCTGCGTGGCATTTACCCGCGCCACACAGGCGCAGCAGTATGTCTTCCACGCCTATAGGCAGGCCGAGGGGCTCAAGAACCTTTCAGTCAACGCTGTCACCATGGACAACTTCGGGTTTCTCTGGGTGGGAACGGAAAACGGCGTTTACAGGTTTGAGGGCGCGGGCTTTGAGCAATACGGTCGCGAGCAGGGGATCGCTGAACTCGACGCCCACGACGTTGTCGCAGACCCGAGCGGAAACGTATGGGTCGGCACAGAGGGGAACCTGTACCACTGGGATGGTCACCGGTTCTTGCCCGCGGGGAGGAATCCGATCAAGATGGATGATTCCTGGCGCATGGCGGCTGAAGATGCGACCCATTTGCTTGTCGTGGATAATCAGCGGCTCTACAGGCTGGAACACGATGCCGACGGCCGAATGCTTTCCTATCTTCCGGTGATTCCCGATCGTATGGTGAATTCCATGCCGGACCTGGGCCAGGTTGCGACGGTGAGCGTCGTAAACGAGCCGCACAATGGCCACCGCATCTGGATTGGCTGCGGCACGAGGCTCTATTCGTTTCTGGATGCTGAATCCGGCAATTCCAACGAAAAGACCGTCGTTCAGTTGACCCAGTGGGATAAGAGAAACGGCCTTCCCGAAGAGCTGTGGCAGACTGTTCTGCTTGATCGATCAGGCACGCTCTGGGCGGCAGGCCAGGATCATGTGATGGCGTTGCCGCGCGGCGCGAGCAGATTCGTAGATCGCAGCATTCCCGGGTCCGATCCGGGAAACACTTACGGGCACGCTCCGCTGATTGAAGACCCCGAGGGCCGAATACTAGCGCCTAGTGAGGACGGAATTGCCCGCTGGGAAAGCAATGGCTGGCGCCTGATTGGCCGACTCAACGGGATGCAGCGCACCAGCCATATTTCGGCCCTGACATTCGATGCGGTTGGAGACCTCTGGCTCGGTAGCCGCGGAAACGGAATATCCCACTGGGTTGGTTATCGCGATTGGGAAGGCTGGGACGACGCGCAGGGATTGCCTTCGGCCATGGTCTGGTCGGTGCTGCCGCTTAGCGCCGATCGTGTCCTGGTGGGAACCGAAAAAGGCCCGGCATGGATCAACCCGCGAAACGGAACCGCTGGAAATCTTTCTTCAACCCACCCCTGGCCTTACGGGCAAGTCGACGCAATGGGCGTTGAGGCCGACGGATCGGTGTGGGCCACAACTTTCTCCGGCGCCGTTCTTCGCATTGATCCAAAAACAGGCAATACGGAACAGTCGGCTAAGCTCCCGTCCTTGCTCGAATACGCCATGAAGGATTCGACCGGGCGCATTTTCTATGCCACCAAGCCTGGCATCTTTGTCCGCGACGCCGGATCTCCGAAGACGCCTCCGCATCTGATTCCAGCAGCGGCAACTGCGTTGGGAGCATCGACAAGGGTCGTCGCAGCTTGCCAATCGCCTGACGGCGCCGATTGGTTTGTGACCGGCACCCGCCTGCTGCGCGAAGAAAATGGCAAATGGACAGTGCCGGCAGTGGATGGACAGTCGCCGCTGGTTGGATCGCTGCTGGCGCTATCCTGCGCCGCCGATGGCTCGGTTTGGGTTTCAGGAGATCAGACGGGCACGTGGCGGATGGTTCCGTCCGGCGATCGGCTCCATGCGTGGCAATTGCAAGTCCCAAACGAGTTGCGCTCCCTGGCGGTGCTGTCTCTCCTGGTCGATCGCCGCGGCTGGGTTTGGCTGGGAACTGACTCAGGGGTTCTGGTTTGGAATGGAAAACTCTGGCGTCACCTCACCGAGGAAACAGGACTGATCTGGAACGATACCGATCAGGGAGTCCTGCAAGAGGCTCCGGACGGTTCCATCTGGGTGGGAACCAGCGGTGGCCTGGGCCATCTGCTTCACCCGGAACGCGTCTTCGATTCAGTTCCCCTTGACGTCTCCGTCACCGGCATTCGGCGTGGAGACAGTCTCGATGCGGCCGCACACCAGGTCATGCTCCCTTGGTCCGCTGTCCCATTGGAGTTTCAGATTTCTTCCTCTGCTTTACGCAATCGCAGCGAGCTGATCTTCAAATACCGCATGGCCCCCTTGCAGCCGGATTGGATTGAGAGCCATGACGGCAGGGCAGTCTTCTCCGGCCTGCCGCCGGGCAATTTCACCATGATGGCCATGGCCTACAATCCGGCCCTCGATGCCTCTTCCGGCACGGTCGCCGTGCAGGTAAAGATTCTGCCTCCATGGTGGCAGGCTCACTGGTTCATCGTACTTATTGTTGTCACCGTCTTACTTCTGCTGCTCGGCGCCGACAGGCTGCGCGCGCGCCACATGAGAGCCCGCAGCCGTCACCTTCAGAGCCTCGTCAGCGAACGTACGCGGGAACTTGAGGAAAGCCGTCAGCAGCTCCAATTTCAGGCCACGCACGACGGCATCACCGGGTTGTTCAATCACGTGGAGATTCTCCGCATGCTGGCGGTGGAGGTAAGCCATGCACGCCGTTCGGGAAAGACCCTGGTCCTGGCCATGCTTGACCTGGACCACTTCAAGCGCGTGAACGATCTGTACGGTCATTTGGCCGGCGATGAGGCGCTGCGCTCGTTCGCCGCCGCCATTCAAGTTGCGATCCGCGCATACGACCATGCCGGCCGCTATGGCGGAGAGGAGTTCCTGCTCATTCTGAACGAAGTTCCAATGCAAGCTGCCGAACAGAGATTGGCCCATCTCCACGGACAGGTCTCAGACCTGGAGGTCCGCACCGGCGAGTTCGAGGTCAAAATCACTTGTAGCATAGGCGCCACGGTTTTCAATCCACTTGACGACTCAAGGACCCTTGAATCCCTGCTCATGGCCGCCGATCAGGCCCTCTACGCGGCAAAGTCTTCAGGCCGCAATCGCGTTGTCTTCCGTGGTTCCAATGGTCAGGCAGCCGACGATGAAAGCCCGTCCAAACTATGGACTCAGGCTCGGTAATGCAGTGCGGAATTCTCGCCCGTAAAGAAATAAAATACCTGTTTACAGTATTGCCGGATGAGCGTTTCGAGCGGCTTTTAAGGCCTCCATCGCGCTTCGGTCGGATCTGAGTGGTTTGCCATTGGAATCCTTCACACAACTCCAGTTCTGATTCCGCACCAAACCAGCATCCGAGCTGCGCAAACGCACCCCGTTGCACACTCGGAAATCGCCCTGGAAGGAGTCCCACCATCCGCGGCGGCGAGTATATTGGTTCCTGACAGCCAAGGCGTTGCGGAGTCCCGGCAGCAGTCCCGCTTATTTCTGCCTGAAACTTGGAGGGTGATCTTCGGTGCCAGAGTCGAAACAGTGGTTGCGGAAAATGAGCTACCTGCTCTGCGGCGGTGACCGCCTGCGCGGCATTGAAGACGAAGACACCGCGCGCTCGTTTCATCTGATCCTGTGTGGATTCCTCGCCTGGCTCGTCCTCGCAATTTCAGTTCTGATTCCCTGGTTTGCTGTCCGCAAAATTGCTGTGGGGGCCCTCCTGGTTCTTCTATTCGTAATGGCGGCGGTGTGCCTTGCGCTGCTTCGGAACAGCAGAAAACGCGCTGCTGCGGC
>JBELAI010000102.1:0-19087 GCA_049508975.1 Occallatibacter sp.
TGCTAGCCTTTCCCTAGCGCACAAGGGCGCTTCCGGTCCGCGGAAAGGACAGAGTCCACCTGGCAAGCACAACTCGTTTTTGCGAACTGACTTTCCGCCCTCAATATGCGGACCGGGGCATACGAAAGGAAGTTCGTGATGCCGGTCAGACCCCTCCCGTCCCATCCCAACCTCGACCACTTGAAGCACCAGGCCAAAGACCTTATGAAGGCCCATGCCGCCCGCACCCCGGCAGCTGCACAGCGCATCCGCGAATTCCATCCAGAGTTTTTGGGCGCTTCCGACGCGGCCATCTTCGCCGCTCCGTTCAATCTCGCCGGCGCGCAGCTCACCATCGCCCGCGAAAGCGGATTCCCGAGTTGGGCCCGCCTCAAAAGACGCACTGAAATGCCCACCCCCTCCGACCGTTTAGATCTGCCTCATCAGGAACGCATCGAAGACCCCATCTTCCGCCACGCCGTCGACCTCATCGACGGGGGCGATGAAGCAGGCCTCCGCGCGCACCTCAAGCAGCATCCCGGTCTGATTCGCCGGCATGTTGTCTTCGAATGCGGGAACTACTTTCGCAATCCAACCCTGCTCGAGTTCATTGCGGAAAACCCGATCCGCCACGGCTCGTTGCCCGGCAATATCGTCGCGATCGCCGAAGTCTTGCTCGATGCCGGTGCGGACCGGTCCGCGATCGACGAAACGCTCGGGCTTGTCTCATCCGGCCGTGTTGTACGGGAATGCGGCGTGCAGATTCCGCTGATCGATCTGCTATGCAGCCATGGAGCTAACCCCGATAGTGCAATCCCGGCCGCCATCGGGCACGGCGAGTTTGCCGCGGTGAACGATCTGCATCGCCGCGGTGCTTCGCTGACTCTACCTGTTGCCGCCGCCTTGGGGAACCTCAAAGACTTCCGCGAATTGCTTCCTAAGGCGGACCCGACGGATCGCCATCGTGCGCTTGCGCTCGCTTCACAGTTCGGTCATGCCACAATTGTGAGCCTGTTGCTCGATGCCGGCGAAGATCCAAACAGATTCAATCCGCCTGGATGCCATTCTCATTCGACTCCGCTGCATCAGGCCGCATTGGCCGGCCATGACAAAGCTGTCCAGCTTCTCGTCGAACGCGGAGCGCGTGTCGATATCAAGGACGTTCTATGGAAGGGTACGCCAGCTGATTGGGCCCACCACGAAGGCCGAACAGAAATGGAAACCTACCTCCGCCAGTTAGAGCGAGCCGCAGCCATCCTCTCATGAACAGCGTTGAATGCATCGGCGACTATCGCAGCGCCATTGCCAGCAACAGCGTGGTCCCCAGCCCCGCAATCGACAACACCGTCTCCATCACCGACCAGGAGGCCAGCGTGTCTCTCACTTCCAGCTTGAAGAACGACTGAATCATCCAGAAGCCGGGGTCGTTCACATGCGACAGGATCAGCGACCCCGTTCCTGTCGCCAGCACCAGCAACTCCGGCCGCACCCCCACATGCCCAGCCAGCGGCGCCAGCACGGAGGAAGCCACCGCCATGGCCACTGTCGCCGACCCCATCGACACCCGCACCACCGCCGCCAGAACCCACGCCAGCACCAGCGGCGGCATGTGCGCACCCAACGCAAGACTCACAGTCGCCTGCGCCGCTCCCGAGTCCCGCAGCACGCCGCTCAGCCCGCCCGCGGCCGCCAGAATCACCAGCACATTCGCGATCGGCTCAAACGACTCCGTAGTCAGGTGCCGCAACAGCTCGCGCCCATGGTGCTGCCCGGTCTGAATGTGAGGCCCGAGCGTCAACAGCGCCACCAGCACCGCAATCAACAGCGCGATGTCGGGACTGCCGACAAAATGCAAAATCTGATTCACAATGCTTGCAGGGGCCGCGATAGAGTCCGCCCAGCTACCCAGAAAGATCAGCGCGATAGGCAGCAGCACCGCAACCGCGGCGCGTACAGGCCCAGCCGGCTCCGGCACCGCTTTCACGACCACCTTCTTATGCGCCGCTACTGCCGCTTCCCGCTGCTCAATCAGCAACTCCTCGTCATGCGTTGCTTCAAACAACGCCAGTCCCTCTTCAACCGGCGCGTCCTTCTTTCGTCTTTTCTCCCAACGCCGCGTCAGCAGCCATCCCAGCCCCGGACCAGCCAGCGCCGCCGCGGGCAATCCCGCAGCCAGTCCCCACAGAATGGTGTGCCCCAGGTCGGCGTGATACTGCGCCGCGGCCAGCATCGCGGCCGGATGCGGCGGCAGCGTTCCATGCACAATGGAGAGCCCCGCCAGCAGCGGCATCCCAGCCAGCACCGGCGGCCTTCCGGTGCGTCGCGCGGCCTCGGCCACAATCGGCATCAGCAGCACCAGGCCCACCTCAAAAAATACCGGCATGCCGACAATAATGCCCAGCACCAGCAACGCCCACGGAAGTCCAAACGTCCCGCAGCGATCCACCAATAGCCTGCCCAGAGCAGCCGCGCCGCCAGACCCGGCCAGCAACCGCCCCAGCACCGCGCCCAGCCCCAGCACAATGGCGATATGCCCCATCAGGTTGCCAACGCCGGTGGTGAAGGAGAGCGGAATCTGCTTGAGAGGCATGCCCGCAGCCACGCCCAGCCCCAGGGCGGCAACGGCCAGCGCCAGCGCCGGATGCAGCCGCACTCGCGCAATCAGCAGCAAGAGCAGCATGACTGTCCCGGCAGCGCAGGCTACCAGAAACCAGCTGTGATCGGGAGTCGTGCCAGCGATAAACACTGGCAGATTATTCCACACCGGACCAAGAGAGAGGGAATGTCCATCTCGGCACTCGACCGCGAACCGCACACACCGCTATTCCCATTTCACCGGAACTGGAGCCTGCCGGGAATCAGACGTACAGCAAGCATGAACAAGTAAACAGCCGCGCCCTCGGCGATCAGTTCAAGGGTGCGGACGCATTGCTCATCGGCGCGCCGAAGACTCAAACTTATTCACTAACTCCTTGTCACGAAGTTCTTCTCTTGATGGATATTCAGTCTAAGACTGTTTCAAGTTAGTTAAAATCCGCCCGTGTTACTTTGCGGTTATTTGTAATCGTTTAGTGTGTGACTTTATTGCAGGAACAAGTTACTTTTCTTTCGTTTAAAGGCTGCTTTACAATTTCGCTGTTTCTATCCATCAACGCAGTCCCCGTAATCAAATTGTTGGATTATCCACAGTTGCTTCACGCCTAAAGTCGACGCTATCCATCGGATTCCCCTGGGTTGCCGTCAGCCAGATGGAGTGCGCCTTCTCTGGAATCGCTCGAAAATCAATTGCATCCTGGTTCTCTCGTAGAGGATTCGGTAGCTGCTCCAGATAGGCTGCTTTAACCTGCTACGGCGCGTGGTTGAAATCGAACGGAAACTCCGACGAGTTTCTGAAAGGATACGACGTCTATGTCAGGTAAAGTATGCAGACCCTTGTTGCGGATCTTCGCGATCGCGCTCTCGCTCGCGTCGCTTACCCTGCCGCTCAGTGCACAGAATCCCATAATTGACAGCACCTCGGTGAATAGCGCGGCGACTACTCTCACTATCAGCGGAACCGGATTCAACATCAACAAGGCACCCTATGTTACTCTGGGCGGCGATAATCTGATTGTGAACTCGTTCAGCGCGAACACTGTTGTGGTGAATCTCGGCGGTGCCTTCGCCCCCGGTACCTATCCGCTTTCCATCGCCTACGGACCTCTATCTGCGCAAGCCTACGTAACCATCGGCGGGGCCGGACCCCAGGGACCTCAGGGACCAACCGGTGCCCAGGGACCGGAAGGTCCAATTGGCCCCCCCGGACCGGCAGGAGCAAAAGGGGCAACTGGAGCTACTGGACCCGCGGGACCAGTGGGACAGACGGGCGCCACCGGTGCAACAGGCCCCATCGGACCGAATGGAGCAACGGGCGCAACGGGAGCGACCGGAGCTATCGGCCCCCTCGGTCCAGCAGGACCAACAGGCGCTACCGGTGCAACAGGTCCCATCGGTCCGAAGGGATCGACAGGCGCAACGGGAGCGACCGGAGCAACTGGTCCCATCGGTCCAGCTGGACCAACGGGCGCCACCGGTGCAGCAGGCCCCATCGGTCCGAAAGGATCGACAGGCGCAACGGGAGCGACCGGAGCAACTGGCCCCCTCGGTCCAGCAGGACCAACGGGCGCCACCGGTGCAACTGGCCCGATCGGTCCGAAGGGATCAACGGGCGCAACGGGAACGACCGGAGCTACCGGTCCCATAGGTCCAGCTGGGCCGACTGGGGCTACTGGTGCGGTTGGTCCCTTAGGTCCGATTGGTCCGGCGGGACCCATTGGTCCAAAAGGATCGACGGGCGCAACGGGAGCGACCGGAGCTACCGGCCCCCTGGGTCCAGCTGGACCGACTGGGGCTACTGGTGCAGTTGGTCCCATAGGTCCGATTGGTCCAATTGGCCCGGCGGGACCTACAGGACCGAAAGGATCTACAGGCGCGACTGGAGCAACCGGCCCCCTGGGTCCAGCGGGACCGACGGGCGCCACCGGTGCAGTTGGCCCCACAGGTCCGATTGGGCCAATTGGTCCGGCGGGACCTACAGGTCCTAAAGGATCGACGGGCGCAACGGGAGCGGCCGGAGCTACCGGCCCCCTGGGTCCAGCGGGACCGACGGGCGCTACTGGTGCAACTGGCTCCATCGGTCCGATTGGGCCAATTGGTCCGGCAGGACCTACAGGACCGAAAGGATCGACAGGCGCAACGGGAGCGGCCGGAGCAACCGGAGCAACCGGAGCTGCTGGCCCTATAGGTCCATCGGGACCCGAGGGCGCTAGCGGTGCAGTTGGCCCTATAGGTCCGATTGGCCCAGGTGGTCCGGCTGGACCCATCGGACCGGCCGGCGCAACTGGTGCAACCGGTCCCGCCGGTACCTTTAGTTCAGTGGTGCCCTACAGCAGCGCCACAGGGTACACTCAAGGACAAATCGTCACCTGCATCAGCACTTGCACCACCAATGGCTCCAGCTACTATCTGGTGTCGGCTTCGTCCACGGGCAACGATCCATCGAGCGATACCACGGATTGGATCCAGGTGGCATCGGTTGGCGCCCAGGGGCCTCAGGGAATTCAAGGACCCCAGGGTTTCACAGGTGCAACCGGGCCGCAGGGCGCGACAGGCGCGACGGGCGCAACCGGCGCAACCGGTGCCACAGGATCCACCGGATCGCAAGGACCCGCAGGCACTTTCACTTCGGTAGCCGCCTACAACAGCACGACAGCCTACACTCAAGGGCAGATCGTCACTTGCATCAGCACCTGCACCACCAACGGCTCCAGCTACTATCTGGTGTCGGCCTCGTCCACGGGCAACGATCCATCGAGCGATACCACGGATTGGATCCAGGTGGCATCGGTTGGCGCCCAGGGGCCTCAGGGAATTCAAGGACCTCAGGGTTTCACGGGTGCAACCGGGCCGCAGGGAGCAACGGGCGCGACAGGCGCAACGGGTGCTACAGGATCCACCGGGTCGCAAGGACCCGCAGGCACCTTCACCTCGGTGACCGCCTACAACAGCACGACAGCCTATACACAGGGACAAATTGTCACCTGCATCGGCACCTGCACCACCAACGGCTCCAGCTACTACCTGGTGTCGGCCTCTTCGACGGGAAACGATCCATCGACCGATACCACGGATTGGATCCAGGTGGCAGCGGCTGGCGCACAGGGCCCAGCCGGGGCGACCGGCGCGACGGGCGCACCAGGCTCCCAGGGCCCCGCGGGACCGATCGGCCCAACTGGGGCAACCGGCGCAACTGGATCAACTGGATCAACTGGCGCGACCGGCCAACCAGGCCCCGCCGGTCCTCAAGGCCCGGCAGGCGCTGGGCTTACGGTGAAGGACAAAAATGGCAACTCGCTGGGAACCTTAATGGCTCTAAACGGCACCACCCTGACCCTCTACAACTCGGGCTACATCATCTATGTGAACCTCGACGGCACCTTTAACCCCTCGACTATCTATTGGGTGAATGGCGGTACCTGCGGCACCGGAAGCGCTTATCTGAGCGATGGCGAGAGCGGAGTCGCAGGCATACAGACCTACGCCAAGACCCTCGCCTGGTCGGGCGCGGCAAATCAGTGGTACGTGGTCACCGGTTCGGCAACCGACAACGTCATCACCTCGGAAGCGCAGCCCGGTACCACAACCTCAGTCGACACACCGCCTGCTAGTACGGGATATTCCCCATATACCAACTACTTTTCTCCGGGAGACTTCAGCGATGAATCCGGAGGGAATAGTGACGGTTCTTTCAGCTGCGCCATCCACCAGGATTACGGGGAGAACTACAACGAATCCACTTTCACCTATGGTTCTCCTCACCTTGTGACATCGAGTAATCCGGAAGCCGACACCAATATCGAATTACCGAGCGGCAACGGCACCTATACCCTCGACTACGGCCTGGACTTCAGTGGCTGGGCGCTGGAAACCTTCAGTCCGCAGTCGACGCTCGGCTGGCCGGCTTTCACCACTTGCACAGTGACGGTTTATGGCGGCACGAACGGCGAGAACCCGAATGGCACGCCCGCCAATCCGACGACAACAACGAACTCCTGTGTGGCCGCGCCACTGCAGTTGCCGTAATCCCGCTAGCCGGCGCATTCTTCGCCGGAGTGCGCCGGCACGCGGATTGAAGGAATCGAGGAGTACCCGTTAAAAATGACGGGTCCTTCCTCCGGAACCGAAGCTTCCCAAGGAGTCTCAATGATCACAAGGAGTATCGTCACAGGAACAGCAAACAGATCTCCGCGGTTGACCAGGTTTGTTTTTTTGGCTGCTCTGGCGCTTGTTGCCACCAATCTCTCCGCACAGCAGCCGCGTCTCGTCGGGGAGTGGCGCGGCGTTGATCGCGGCGCAAATTTGACCCTCGTGATTCACCCCAACGGGCAATACAGCAAAACTTCCCAATCCGGAGCGGCCACGACTCAGCAGACGGGGGAGTTCAGGCTCACCGCTCCGAACAGAATCGTCTTTTCGGCGGCCATCACAGCGCCGAATCCGCCGCAAGCTCACAACGCCTTCGGCCACACACTCCCTATGCGACCCCCATTGCCGCTAAGCTCGAGGAACTCTATTGTCTTCCAGGCACCCAACAAGATCGTTGTCACAGACCAGATGACACATCGTTCCGTCACCCTGGTCCGGATGCATTGAGGTTCGAACAACCGGCCAGTGACGCGTGCGGAGGCTTCGCGACGCTGGTTCACGGTTGATACCACCGGTTGGCGCGCTCAGGTTGACCGGGCGCGCCTTCGCTTTTTGACCGATTGGAAGCTGCGTTACGCATAAGGTCGTCGCTCATAACCCGAAGCGCAGGTTGTTTCTCTTTGTGTGCGCCGAGACACACTTTCCCGTTGCGCCTCTCTGCTACCATAAGGACGATTGCAGTTCCTGCCGCCCGCAAGGCTGTTTTCCCGCCCATCCGGGCCCGAGCGCACAAGGCGGCCAGATTCCAATCCAGACTTTCCAAAGGAGAACCACCATGCCTTTAGTCTCCATGCGGCAACTCCTCGACGAGGCCGCCAAAGGCGGTTACGGCGTCGGCGCATTCAACGTCAACGATATGGAACAGATTCAGGCCATCATGATGGCGGCCAAGGAAACCAAGTCGCCCGTCATCGTTCAGGCCAGCCGCGGCGCGCGTGCTTTCGCCGAGGATCTCTACCTTTTCAAGCTGATCCAGGCGGCCGCGGAGCTGAATCCCGAGATCCCCATCGCCATGCATCAGGATCACGGCAACAGCTTTGAGACCTGCAAGAGCGCCATTGAGCTGGGCTACACGTCCGTCATGATGGATGGTTCACTCAAGGTCGACGGCAAGACCCCATCCACATTCGAGGAGAACGTGGATGTCACCCGCAGGGTGGTCGATTTCGCCCACGAGCGCGGTGTAACGGTTGAAGGCGAGATCGGCGTGCTGGGTGGTGTCGAAGATGGACACGGCGCGGGCGGCAGCGGCCTCGATCACATCACAGATCCCGACCAGGCGGTCGAGTTTGCCGAGCGGACCGGCGTGGACGCTCTGGCCATCGCCATCGGCACCAGCCACGGCGCTTACAAATTCACCAAGAAGCCAGACGGCTCGGTCCTCAAGATGGATGTGCTGATCGCCATCCACAAGCGCCTGCCCAACACCCACCTGGTCATGCACGGCAGCTCCTCCGTACCCAAGGACCTGCAGGACATCATCAATCAATACGGCGGCAAGTTGAAGGAAACCTGGGGCGTGCCGGTCGAGGAAATTCAGCTCGGCATCCGCAACGGCGTGCGCAAGATCAATGTCGACACCGACAACCGCCTGGCCATCACCGGCGCCATCCGCAAGGTGTTTGCGGAGACCCCGGAGAAGTTCGATCCGCGCGACTACATGAAGCCGGCTCGCGAGGCCATGAAGAAGGTAGTTGCCCTGCGCATGACCCAGTTCGGTCAGGCTGGACACGCCGGCGACTACGCTCCGATCGACATCAAGGAGATCGCCAAGGGCTACGCCAATGGCACCCTGGCCACGCAACCACTCGTAGCCGCCAAGTAAGCTCTCTTCCACAGAAAAAACCAAAGCCGCCCCAAGAAAGCCGCCCTGGAGACCCCGGGGCGGCTTTCTTGCTGCCTGCGAATCGTCCGCGCTACTGAACCGTGACAGTAAAGGAGCCGGTGCGGTTGATGTTGTATGCGCTGGCGGTGACGTTGACGGTGTAAGTTCCGGCCGGGGTGCCGGTGTCGTTAATCGGGGGCTGACCGGCGCCGCCGCAGCCGCCCAATCCGCCGAGGCAGGCAAACAGGAAGACAGCAACGGGGAGCTTTCTGCGCCATCCGCAGGGGACGAAGAAGACCAGCAGGCAGACCGCCGCGCCGGCTCCCAGAAACGGCGCGAGGGGAGTGCGGTTGAGGCCGATCGTGTGCGAAGCCGTCGTGGTGATGGAGAGCTGCGCCGTGGCTGAGGGCGAGTTTATGTTGACCGTGGCGTTGGCGCAGGAGGCCTCAAGCCTGGTGGCCGGAAGTGTGCAGGAGATGGTTACCTGCCCCGCGAAGTTGTCGACGCCGGTGAGAGCGAGTGCGACTGTCCCGGTTTGTCCAGGAGCGGAGATGGTGACGTTGGGGATGGGTGTGCTGAGATTGAAGGTCGTGTCCTCGACGGTGACGGTGACGGGAGCAGAGGTCTGCGAGCCAAGGTAGAAGGCGTCGCCGGGGTAGGAGGCGGTATAAGTGTAGTTGCCGGGAGTGTTGATGGTTCGGGTAAGCCCTGCGGAGATGTACGCAAACGCAAGCCCCGGCGCATTCAGGTTGCCGCTGAAGCTGCCGGAGGTTGAGGAAGTGTTCACGGTGCCGGGCACCGGGCTGCCGTTTTCGAGAATGGAGATGGAGCCAGAGGGCGCTTGGAAAACGCTGCCGGTGCTGGCTGCGACGCCGAGGCCGAACGGTTGTCCGGAGAAGACGTAATAGATGTAATTGCCGCCCGAGATTTCGATATTCGTCTGGTTGGGATTAACGGAGTACATGAACGTGGGCGCTTGCACGACGGTGGCGGCTACCGATCCAGAGCTCGTGTTGTAGCTATTGTCGCCGGCGTACTGGACGTTGATCGTATAGCTGCCGAGGACGGCCAGGTCGAGGGCCACGGCCTGATCTTCCGCGTAGCCGAGGGAATTGAGCGTGTAGCCGCCGGCATCGAGGGGCTTTCCGCCGCTGGTGAGACTGACCGAGCCTGTCGGGCATGCGACGCCGCTTTGCAACTGGCTGGGGGCGCAGGCCACGCCGGCGGCCCCGTTGACGTTGGCGCGCACCAGCAGCAGAGAGCCGTAAGGAACTGTGGTGACGGGGGCAAATTGCCAGCCAGTGGCTTGGTCTTCGGCTTCCAACACGAGTGCGGAAGTGCTGTTCTCTTTGCCTACGGTCACTTCGACGGGAGCCGAGTCGCTGGCGCCGAACGTCCCGTCTCCGGCGTAATGAGCCCTGACGTTGTAAGTCCCGCCTGGAAGCAGCGCGGTCGAGCCGGTCGCAACGCCATTCACCAGGGGGAAATTATCAACGCCCAGGTTGTTGCCGCCCGGTGTGGCTATCAGCGCGATCGAGCCGGTTGGCGTGCCCGCCCCGCTGCCGGCCTTGGCCTCTACAGTCGCGCTTATGCTTACCGCCTGGCCGTGCGCAACGCTGACGGGCGAAAGGTTGGTAAGCGTCGTTGCGCTCGGCGTGAAGGCTGCCGAGTTCCACGCGTTCACCAGGTTGTCGGCGTTCACGGTTCCAAGCCCCGTCGCCAGGTCGTAGCCCGGAGTGGTTGTCCATGCAGGATTGTTGGGGTTGTTGGGGTCCACCAAAACGCCATAGCCGTTGGCGGGTGCCGTTCCGCAGTCCGGTGTACCCCCCCAGCACGGCACCGAGTCATTGCCTTTCGTAATGTCGTAAAAGATGCAGGAGTTTCCCGTCGCCGCTGCTGTCGAAGAATTGCAACTGGCCCCGTTTTGCGCCGCCAGCTTGTAGAGTACGTAGTTCGCGTTTCCCTGCCGCGCGCTTGTCTTCTGGTTGACCAGCGCCATCATCCCGGCGAAGCTCGGCGCGGCTGCCGACGTTCCGCCAATTCCCACAAAAGTGTCGTTCGCCAGACTGCAGTCCGCCGGAGTGCCGAAGAAGCCATTGATATCTTCCTCGCACATAATGTAGAAACTTCCGCTGAACCCCGAGCTGGCAAACAAAGACAAATCGGGCAGGTCGCGCACGCCGTCTTGCGGCACACCGGCTCCGGTTTGCCAGGAGGGTTTCGGGTAGCCCGATGCAGTTCCCGGGCTGTTCGCGACCGCGCTGTTGCTAGGTCCCCCGCTTCCCGCAACGATGTCAAGATTGTTCGAATCGATGGTGCATTGACCCGCTCCCTGTGCCGCGCAAGATTGGTTCCAGGTGGTTTCCGGAATATATCCCTTTGCCGATGCGCCGGTGGCGGCGTTGTTCGTCGCGTTCCAATACTTTGCTTCGTTCGCAGTGTTCTGGTCGAAGTCCGTGCCGCCCACCGCAACGTCATACGGTGTAGAGGCAAACCCGCTGACCGCCAATCCATCAAAGGCAATTTCTTCCGAGTCGAAGTCGTCGCATCCAGCTGAACCGCCGTCTCCTGCAGCAACCACAACCGTAATGCCTTCTGCCGCCGCCTGCTGCCAAAGCGAGTTATAGAAGGCATTGCCGGTCCCCAGCGTTTGCTCGCAAATGCCGTAACTCTCGCTCATCACCGGGGCCAGGTCGTTATCCACAATGTAGAGCGCGGAAAGATCCACCCCCAGCGATGACTCCGTGCTAGCTGAAACCACCAGATCGATCGTAGCGTTTTTTGCCACCGCGCCCGACCAGGAAACATCCAACACCGCTTCCGGTTCATCGCCCGCCACCCCTGGGTCGGGGCCGTTCAAAATCACCACGGGATCCTTCGCGGGCAGGCCAAAAAGGCTGCGAAAGGCCTCAATATCCGAGATGTGGATGTTCGTTTCGCCGACAATGGCGATCGTCTGCCCGGTCCCATCGATGCCCGCGTTCCACAGCGGAAGCACGTTGTAAATGGTTGCGAAGTCTGTGGGTCCCAGCCCGTAATAGGTGTCCGGACCAGACGTGAATGTAAACAGCGGCGAGGCGCCCAAAGTGTCCTGCGCTTTGCGCACCTGGGCCGCGCGCAGCGTGAATTCCGGATGCCTGGGGAAGTTGTGCAGTGTGAGCACACCTTTTACCGCGGCGGCCAGAGCGGAGGGAATCGAAGGATCGGTGTTGTTGGCCCAGTGCAGCTCGCCATTCACCTCGTATTTGTGGATTGAGGTGCGAAATGCTTCCTCCACCTGCCCGGCGGTACCGGAGAACTCGATCGCGATGCGTCCTTTGGAGATTCCGGCAACCTGAAACCCGTGCGATTCGAGCCACGCTTTTACCGTTGTCAGATCGCCGTCCGAGGGCCCGAACTGTTTCCCGAATTGCTCCGGACTCAGCCACCGGTGATAACTCGCGGAGCTCCTGGTTTGCTGCTCGTCGAGCAGTGTGCGCAGCGCGGATTCCCGCTCGGCGCTGCGCTGAAGCACCAGCGTCATTCGCCGCATGGGCAGGCTGGCCGGCGCAGTGCCCCGATCGAATGCCGGCCGCGCCAATGGATGCGTGTTCCCTTTCAGAACCGTCCGCTGAAGCTCATCCACCGGCGGCGTAATCAGCGCCCGCTGGGAAACCGGGGCGGAACCGGATGCACCGCCATTCTGCGCACCGGCGAGGCTGCCCGTTGCGAATACCAGGGCGGCAAGACAAGCACACAACAGTATTATTCGTGTGCGCGAAATCCCTCTGAAACTCGAAATTCCGATGGATGAAACCGAAGCATAGTCAAAACAGAATGAACAAGGCATGAGTGTCATGGCAAAGTCTTCCTTGACGATGATTCACATCGCCGATGCTTACCTTTGTGAACCCACAATGGCTCCCTGCACAATCCTCTGACCCGGAAGGTGCCGAGACCCTGAAAACTCTTTTCGGCTGGAGACGGAGTAGCACACGAAACCCCAATTGGACGCGGTCTCTCCGTGAGCTTGCACCTTCTCAATGCGCATCGCAACCCAAAAGATCGACAACAGGAATGCCTCTAGTGGTGCGATCCGCCACCACTGCTCGCGGCGCTTGAGCTGCTGCTGGACGAACTGGCACTGCTCACGCTTCCTCCGCCGCCCCCGCCATGAGAGCCGCCACCACCACTGGAGCCGCCGCTGCCAACGTGCGATCCGCCGCCCGCAGATCCGCCGCTCCCTCCGTGGAAGCCGCTGCCACCGCTGAACGTGCCGCCGTGCGCCTGCAGAGTGCCGCCGCGGTTGGTCATTGGCACGGAGACTGTCGTGGCCCTGCCTTCCCGCATTTCCGTTTTCGCCACCAGGAAGCTCCGCGACTTCGCATCGAAGCGTATGGGAACCGCTGCCCGGCTCAACTCAATGCTCTTGTTCCCGGATCTGTCCGAGGGGGCCTTCTCAAACGGGTGTGCTTCCATGTGTGGAACCTCAGCCACCGCCAATGGACGCATCGGCGAGTTGCGAAACTCCCGCGGAGGTTCCTTAAGAAACTCAATCGGCGAACTTGGCTCGAATTTGACAGGCACCAGCGTAATCTCGTTCTTGCCGTTGATCGTGAACACTTCATGCTTGGCGTTGATGGCCGGCTGTCCCTTCACATCGTAGGGATGCAGCGGCACAAATCCGACCTTACGATCGCTCTTGACCCAGCGAACCGGCGGCAGATGATGCCGCTTGTCCCCCGCCACCCACACATAATGCCTCTTGTGGCGAATCCACGTCCCCGCATGACACACGGCCCAGTCGTATCCCGCTCCTGGAATGAGTCTGCGGTCGATAACGGTCACCTTACCCGTGATTGGATCCTTCGTCGTCCGGTAGCGAATGGCTGAAGGTGGGCAAGGAAAGTAGACCTCGTGCTCCGAAATCTGTGGGCGTGCCGTGGGGCTGCTCTGCGCTGTTTGTTCCGGCGATCCGCTTCCATTGAACGAAGCAAGCACAAATCCAGCTTTTTGCCGCGCAGGCATCCCGAATCCATCGTGTTCGTTTCCCGGCATCTGCCTGGCCTCTTGATCCTCGGCCGCGTCTTCCTTCGATTCCCAGCATGTTCCATACGGCGCGCAATCGAAGAATCTTCCCTGGCCATCCATGTCGGCCATGCCGGGAATCGGCTGTGACAGTCCCGACGCCTCCATCACTCGTGCAATTGCCGCGTCGCGTTGCGCAACCCGGTTGCTTACCCATTCATCCCATGCGGAGGTGGCCTCTTCCCCGTCCTGCTCCTCGGGAATGAAGGGTCTGTCCAGTCCATAGGTCCAGGTATGCACGGCAACAACTTCGTCTCTGGGCAGGCCGGGCATGCGCAACTCGCTGCCTGGCATCGGCGTGATTGTCATGGCGTCCGTAAAGCTCTCCACCCTTGCATAAGTCTTTTCGGGGAATTTTGAAATAACATCGTTCACCGTCGTATGCAAAATGAATTTCTCGCCCGCCAGATAAGGACGAATATGCAACGAAACTGTGCCAGAAAGCAGTGCCAGTTCGGTGTAGGGAATTCCGGCCGTGACATGCAGATCGTTGAAGGTGAGAACTGAATTCTCGCCCAGGTAGAGAGTCGAAGCGTCTTCAAATTCGATCTCCGCCCTTCCGTCGCCCGTTACCAGGCTGAAGCCCGTTTCCAGCGGCAGATCGGCAACCGCCTTCTCCCATGTCCCGATGCTTGCCTTTCCGTTCGGCTCGCCCCGTTGTATGCGCACGTCCCCCTCGGCATAGCTGATACGGACGATCTGCGCATAAGTCGTATTCGAGTAGTGATGACCCAGGATGAACTCTGCCTCCTTTTTCAGCTTTTCGCTTGAGTCGCCGTTCAGAATCGATTGAATCTCCGCCAGTGCCTGCGGTTCGTTCTGGCGCATCATGGCGTTCAGCGCCAGCAGCTTTACGTCGTCGCTTTGACCGGGCTCAATCTGGACCTTTTTCCCGGTCTTCGAGCCAATTTCAATCTCCAACGCGCTGCAATCGTCAAGCCAGCGGCTTTTTGGATAGCCATTCCGCAACTCCGCGCAAGTGGCCTCGGAAGGCTTCGATTGTCCCAGCTTGTCCTGCGCATAGGCCTTCCAATAGAGCGCGCCGTCGGCGTGTTCCCCGCGCAGCGCGGCCACGTTGCCAAACAGCCTTACGGCATCCGCCCAGCGGCCCTCGTTAATGGCCCGCGAACCATCGGCGAGCAGCGTGCTCTCAGGCGATTGCGCGTCCGTCGGAGCCACAGCTCCCGCGCCTGGCAGTGCTTCATGCCCTGCAAAGGACTCCCCAAGCGACTGTCCAAACAATTCCATGGCTCCTAGCGCGCGACTGCCCGCCGGAAACCAGGCAACTCCCAACAGCAATGCGACAAGAATTAAACGCTTGGCCCTCATATTGTCCCTCCCTTGGCGGGCGCGTCCCCCGTCCCACTGCGACGCGCCACCCTGGAACGCAGTACGCGCACCTCGAAGAGCACGCCATCGCGGTTCATCTCATCCTGCAGCCGGGCAATCGACTGGGCATTCAGGCCACCCGGCTCATTGGCCGCATCGGCCAGCAGGCTATCCAGGTGATCCAGCGCCGTGGTCAACTCCTTGTCGTCCGACTGCGCTGCGTTCTTGCGGCATATCTTATTGGCAGCCAGCAGGCTGCGCGCCTCGTCGCGCATGGGAAACGCCATGGCCGTCGAGTCCAGGTCCGCATGTTTCAGTTGCACCAGAAAGCGCTCCGAGCGGTCCAGGTGATCGTCCAGAACCACAACCACGATGGGCTGCTGCTTGGTCTGCTGCGGCGCGGGCGCTTGTTTCGCTAGGGGAGTTTGCATTTGCCTCCGCTGCTCCCATAGCCGGCCTGCATAAAACGCGCATGCAACCAGCAATGCGCACGCCGCCGCGTAGCTCAGGCCCTTATACAGCCCCCTCGACCACCAGCGCTTCTTCTCACGCGCGTAAACCGGCAGTGAATCGCCTATAGCGGCCCACACCCGCTCGCCGTAGTGCGCATCGCGCTCCGGCGTCGCCACTCGATTCACACCGGCATTCACATCGGCCAGGTCGCGCCGCAACTCGGCAAAGGCCTGCGCACACTCCCGGCAGTCTTCCAGGTGGCGCTCGAGGGCAGCCCTGTTTTCGCCCTCGCCATAAACCTGTCCAATCATCTCTTCTTCCGTCAAATGCATCATGTTGCCACCCTGAGGGGCGCCAGCCGGCGCCGTAACTTCTGCACCGCCCGGAATACCGCCTGCTTGGCTGCATTCGGTTCAATCCCCAATGCAGCGCCAATCTCCGCCGTCGTCCTGTCCTCCATGTGCCGCAGCACAAACGCCGTCCGTTCCGTGGCCGTCAAGCTGTGCAGCGCAGCCTCCTGCATCGATCGAATCTCTCCGCTAAGCAGGATCCGGTCAGGCCCGGCAGCATGATCCGCCACTTGCAACTGGTCTAGCTCGGGGTCATTCGAATCGCCCACTTGCCCAGCCAGATTTACCTCGTCCGCGCGCCGGTGTTTCACCTTATCCAGCGCGCAGTGCACCGCGATACGGTAAATCCATGTGCCAAAATTCGCCCGCGATTCAAACCCTGCCAGCTTTCGGTATCCGCGCAGGAATGCCTCCTGCACCACGTCGTCCGCATCGGCTTCATTGCCCGTTATGCGATAGGCCACGCGAAAGAGAATATGGCTATGGCGCACCACTAATGCCCCATAGGCCTCCTTATCTCCTGCCAGAACTGCCTGGATCGCCGCGTGGTCGTTCTTGTCCATGCGCAACATTAGACACCATTCCGAAGCGCCCGGTTATGGGGAGATTTGCCGACAGGAAGAATCGGATCGGCGAATGGCCATGAAATTTCGAAGGTTTTGTTAAAGGGCACGACTTCCGAGGCTGCGGAAAAACTCGCTTCCCAGGCCGATTTCGAGAGCTTTGTAAAAGAGCACGACTTCGCAGGCTGCGGAAAAACTCGCTTCCCGGGCCGATTTCGAGAGCTTTGTAAAAGGGCACGACTTCACAGGCTGCGGAAAAACCCGCTCCAGCCGGGATTTTGAAGGTTTTGTAAAAGGGCACGACTTCAGTCGGGCCAATAAAGCCAATCAAATCAACGTTGGGTTTCAGCCCCTGCGGGATGCTTTCCGCAGCCGCCTAAACTGCCGGCACTTCCGACGGTTGCCCGAGATGGTGTGTCCCCAACCCGTTCTCCTGGTCTTTGTACTGCAACTGGTAGAGCTTCCAATAAAGCCCTCGCTGGGCCAATAATTCTTGATGGCTGCCCATCTCGCGCAACTGCCCCTTATGCATAACCAGGATCGTATCAGCTCGTTGCACAGTCGATAGCCGGTGCGCGATCAGCACGCTGGTCCGCCCTTCCACCATCCGTTCCAACGCCCCGCGGATGCGCAATTCGGTATCGGTGTCCACGCTTGACGTAGCCTCATCCAGGATCAGAATGCGCGGATTGTAGGCCAGGGCGCGTGCAAAGTTGACCAGCTGCTTCTGCCCCGTGGAAAGGGAATTGCCACGCTCCTGCACCGGTTCTTGAAACTTATTTGGCAGCGTTTCAATAAAATCGAGCACGTTTACATCCCGCGCCGCCTGCCGCAGCGTAGCCTCGTCAATCTCTTCGTTGCCTAACCGAATGTTCTCCGCCAGCGTGCCGGTAAACAGGAACGGATCTTGCAACACGACTGCAAAATGCTTGCGCAGAACATTCAGATCCTGCAAGCGCACGTCCACGCCCTCCACCAGGATCTGGCCCGCCGTCACGTCGTAGAACCGCATCATCAAGCTGGTCAGCGTGGTTTTACCCGCCCCTGTATGGCCCACAATTGCTACGGTCTGTCCCGGCTCCACGGTAAAGGAAACATCCTTCAAAATCCACTCGATGTCCGGAATCGCCGCGATCTTGGTGGTGTCAACAACCCTGTCATCCTGAGCGGAGCGTACTTCAGCGGAGTCGAAAGCCTGCCCTGAGCCTGCCGAAGGGGACCTGCTGTTGCTTTTCGGTCCGACCGCCGACTCCACCGCCTCGAACTGCTCGTCGGTCAGCTTCTGATACGTAAACCACACTTGCCGAAATTCAATCCGGTTGCTCCCATCTCCAGCAATCGGATGCTCCGGGCTCACAATCTCCGGCCTCGTATCCAGCAGCTTGAAAATTCGCTCGCAAGCCGCCATCGCCGATTGCAAAATGTTGAACTTGTCGCTCAAATCCTGAATCGGCCGCCAGAACCGCTGCGAATACTGGATAAACATGGCCAGCACGCCGATGGTCACCACGCCGTGAATCACTCCGTAACCGCCCCACCAGATCACCAGCGCAATCGCCACCGCCGACAGTATTTCCACCGCCGGATAGTAGAGCGCATACGCAAAAATCGTGTCTTTGAAGGCGATCATGTGCAGCCTGTTCACATCTTCAAAATCCTGATAGGCCTTTTGCTCGCGGTTAAATAGCTGCACAACCGCCATGCCGGAAACGTGTTCCTGCGTAAAGCTGTTGATGCGAGCGATGGCGGCGCGCACGCGGCGATAGCTCTCCCGCACGTGACTCTGAAACAGCTTGGTCACCAGCAGGATCAGCGGCAGCACAGCGAAGGCGATCAGCGCCAGCCACCAGTTGATGGTGAGCATCACGATGGCCATGATGGTGAGGTTGAAAAAGTCGTCGACTATCGCCAGCACGCCGGCAGTAAACATTTCATTGATCGCGTCCACGTCGGAGGTCAGCCGCGTTACCAGGCGTCCAACCGCATGCGTGTCGAAGAAGCCGATGTGCATCCGCTGCATGTGCCGGAAGATGTCGCGGCGCAGGTCGAACATGATCTTCTGTCCCACCCACTGCATCATGTAAGTCTGAATAAACTCAAAGAAATAGGCGGAAAGCAGCGCGCCCATGAAGATAGTGGCCAGCACCGTTATTCCGTGATAAGGATCGGCCGGCAGACGGCGCGTAAGCCAGTTTGTGGCTGGCCCAGGCGCGCCGGTCAGATAGCGGTCGATGCCTACCTTCACCAAATATGGCCCGGTCACATCGCTCAGAGATTTCAGGCTCACGGCCAGCGAAGAGATCGTCGCCTGCACCCAGTACGGACGCACATAGTGGCCCAGCCGCCGCATCAGCTTCGAGTCATAGACCTTGCCGACCGGGTCCTCATCCCGCTTGGGGGATTCGGTTTTTGCAGACTTGTTTTTCTCGTCATCCGCCATGCTGGGTGGGGTTTCAGTGCTCCATCTTTATTGTACGGTGACGCGGGGGGCCAGCATAAGGAGCGCCCTTGGCCCCATAGACCGGCAGCATCAACTAACCGAGAATCTTCCGTGCCCCATCCTTGCGATTTTTTCTTATCGCAAGGGTGGGAAACCACAACCCCAACGTGCCCAGCTGAGACAGGCCGTGTCACCGCCCGTGATGCGCAAACGCTGCCGCCAGCGCCTCTTCCGGCTCCGGCCGCACGCGAAAATCCGCATGAGCCTCCGCAAACAGGACCTTGCGGTCTTTCGCGACCACGTAGGTTGCTGGAATGGGTAGGCGCCAGCTAGCCTC
>JBELAI010000103.1:0-18933 GCA_049508975.1 Occallatibacter sp.
ATCAGCCGTCAGCGGCAGCACAACGCTCTGCTCTGGGGCGTGGCCGGAGCGGTGGTGCTGCGCGGGCTGTTTATCCTCGCAGGCATTACACTGCTCAAGCGCTTCGACTGGATCACCTGGATCTTCGGCTTGTTCCTTCTCTACGCGGCGATACGCCTCGTGCGCGGCAGCTCAGCCCATGCGGCCGTCCCTGAGTGGATTCGCAAACTGCAACCGGCCAAGGGCTCGCTGCTGCCGGTGATTCTGGCCATCGAAGTTACCGATGTCGTATTTGCAACAGACTCCATTCCAGCGGTGCTGGCCATCAGCCACAATCCCTTCGTGGTTTACACGTCGAACATTCTGGCCATATTAGGCCTACGGTCTCTTTACTTCGCGCTGGCCGCGCTGCTCGACCGCTTCCGCTATCTTCACTATGGACTGGGGGCGATGCTGGGCTTTGTCGGATTCAAGATGCTGGCAGCGCGCTGGATCGACGTACCGATTACTCTCTCGCTGGCAATCATGGGCGCGATTCTGACGGTGTGCGCTGTGGTGTCGTGGATGGCGCAAAGCCGGGATCAAGGATCAGGGAGCCGAGATCAGTCGGCGGGTTCGGCGAAGTGAAGGAATACCACTTCTCGAATAAAACCGGACCGCAGGCATTCAAGATGGAGTGCCGCTGGAAATGCTTGTCGTCGCGATGCGGGTAGTCGTTGCGGAAATGGGCGCCGCGGCTCTCGGTGCGGGCTATCGCCGATAGCAAAATAGCGTGCGCAACACGGCACAATGCAAGCCCCTCGAACAAGCGACGGCTTCCCTTCCCTTGCGCAGCGATCTCGATCAGGCCAGTCGCGCAGGCAACTTGAGCGATAATGCCCTCTTGCAGTATGGACTCCTGACGCAAAAGGCCGGCATAGCCCCACATCGCCGCCTGGAGCTTGGCAATTGCCGCTTCCACAGCCGTTTCTTCAGCTGCTGACAACGCAGCATAGGTTGGTTGCGCGGCGGTCGGAGATTCAAATGGCAGACCATCCGTCAGCATTGCATTCGCTGCCCGCGCCCCAAAAACCAGTCCTTCCAGCAGCGAATTCGAAGCCAGCCGGTTGGCTCCATGGACGCCAGTGCAGGCAGCTTCGCCCGCCGCGTACAAGCCTTTCAAACTCGTTCTTCCATTCAGATCAGTCCTTATGCCGCCCATAAGGTAATGAGCCGCCGGGCGAACGGGGACCAGATCCCGCGCCAGATCTAAATCATGCTTAGCCAAAAATGCGCTGATGCCGGGAAACCTCTGGTGCAGATCGATGCTTTTGACATGCCGCATATCCAAATGCACGACCCTCGCGTCGCCGTCTCCCACGGCCATGCCTTCACGGGCAATGGCGCGCGCGACCACATCGCGGGGGGCAAGCTCCAGCAAGGGATGGTAACGCTCCATGAATCGCTCCCCTTGGTCGTTTCGCAGATACGCGCCCTCGCCGCGAAGCGCTTCAGAGAGCAGGAAGCGGGGAACGCCGTGCAGTGCCAGCGCTGTCGGGTGGAACTGGTAGAACTCCATGTCGGCCAGAGCGGCGCCGGCCTCGTGAGCCAGGGCGATGCCGTCCCCGGTTGCTACCGCTGGATTTGTAGTGTCGGAATAAACCTGGCCTGCGCCGCCTGAGGCAACCAGAACCGACCGGGTACTGACCCTATGCGCTTTATCGTCTATTGCGAGCGGCCCGGCACTGGCTAAATCGACGCCAACAACGCGCCCACCCTCGACCACGACGCCTGTAACCATGGTCCACTCGGCAAACCGAATTCGCTTGTGGGCGTGAGCAAATGCAACCAGGGAGCGGCTGATTTCGGCGCCAGTTGCGTCGCCGTTGGCGTGGAGGATGCGCGGCAGCGAATGAGCGCCTTCCCGTGTGCGGAGCAGCCGGCCGGCTTCCTTGTCGAATGCCGCGCCCCACTCAATCAACTCGGCCACGCGCAGTGGGCCCTCCGACACAAGCACTTCGGCGGCCGGTCGATGAACCAGGCCGTCGCCGGCGTTTACGGTGTCTTCTAGATGAAGAGAAACGTCCTCATCGCCCTCGGTGGCAACAGCGATTCCGCCTTGCGCGTAGTGGGTGTTGGATTCGCTCAGCGACTCCTTGGTCACGACAAGCACATCGCCGTGTTGGGCCAGTTCAACCGCGGCGCGCAGTCCGGCTACGCCGGCGCCCATGACCACAAAGTCGACTTGAGACGGAATTGCCATAACCTTTGAGGCTAACACCGCAAAGACAGTTGTCAGTTTTCAGTGGTCAGTTGTCTGTGCCCCGGCGACGTGGACATACGACGTGGTCCATAGTGCTCAGACTGTTTGGATGCCCGGGACTAGAGTTGGTTTCGTAAGGACAGATCCACATCACCCCCCGACAGTGTGAGGGATTTCTCAGAACGAATTCGGAATCCTTATGGCGGCTGCTGCGGCTGGATGGTTCATCCTTGGCTGCGGAGCTTCCCACGCACTTCAGGTAACCGCAGACACCTTAAGGGGGTCACATCTTGCGCGGACTCAAAGCATTCATTGGCACTACAGCATTGCTCGCGGGACTGGCCCTGGCGCCGGCCGCACAGGCGCAGGTCGTAGTCGGAATTGGTATTCAACCGGTCTGCCAATACGGCTACTACGACTATGCCCCGTACGCCTGCTCGCCTTATGGCTTTTACGGACCAGGATACTTTTACGGCGGCGTTTTTCTGGGCATGGGACCTTGGGCCGGCTGGGGCTACGGCCACGGATGGGGTGAGCACAGGTTTGTTGACGGCGGCGGCGGAAGCTATCGCGGCGGTGGCGGCTATGCCGCCAACCACAGCAGCTTTGCCCGCGGCGGTGGGGCGGTTCGTGGAGGCGGCGCGGTTCGCGGCAATGCGGGAGCAGTTCGTTCAGGCAGCTATGCCCGACCCAGCGTAGGCCATGCGAACATAGCGCGCGCCAACACATCGCACGCCAGCGCGCAGCGCGCAGCACCTCGAGCGGCAGCAGCACCGCGTGGTGGCAGTGGTGGTGGTGGACGACCCAGCGGCGGCGGTGGTGGACGGCCAGGTGGCGGAGCACGCAAATAGCTTGACAACTGCAAAATAAGGCAGTGGCTTCAACCAAAAGCGGCGGAGCATACCAGCTCCGCCGCTTTGCATTTTGAATGCTGAAAACCGCAATGCCGCTGCCGGGCAAACTCAGGCACGGGATGCCCGGCCCAGGGGCTTAATTGACTGGCCGAGTAATTCACCTGCTTTTTTCAATAACTCGTAAGGGCCTTTGTCGACCGAGTATTCATCGTCGCCACCGTCTCTGCGTTGATTCCCAGCAGGGATCAAGGTCAGAATTCTGGGGTAGTGATTCTGGCGTTGGGCCAGATCGACAATCTTTCGGCATTCGTCGTCGGAGAGTGAGTAGCAAAGCACTATGAGCTCGAAGTCGCACCTTGCCATCGCGGCTTCGACCTCCTCAACCCTGCCGGCGGCCTCTACTTGAAAAAAGGCTCCCAGTATCGGCGTTCGTGTTTGAAGCAGCATTTGGTCGCGGCTCACAACCAGAACCTGCGCACCGTTGCTCATAAGGCCTCACCTGGGAAAGGAATGAGTTACAGGCACAAACGGTATTCGCCGTAGGGGCAGACTAATTGGCAGTGGCGAGGCTCTTCTGTCCAATACACAACATAAGCCCGGAAGAAATTGCATGCGTGAAAGAATTCAGCTGCTGCGTCCAATACCGTACATAAATAATTAATTTTCAATGGGATAATCCAAACAAAGATGCGGACCAAAACATCTTCCCAGAGATCGCAAGACTCGCGCCTCCCCCACTATGGCGTCCTTTGCCTTCCCCGAGATAAGGACGCCGAAATGAATGGCCAGGTATCAAACCTGTTGCTCGGAACGCTCTCTCCTGCCTATCGGAGCCGCCTGCTCACGCGGTTGAAGCCGATCTCGCTTCCGATCAGGACGGTTCTTTACGAACCGGATGAGACGCCGAAGTACGCACACTTCATGACGTCCGGAATTGCCTCCATCGTGAGCTCAATGTCCGACGGCGCCAGCGCCGAAGTGGGCATTTGGGGCAAAGAGGGATTGGTGGAGTGTTTCCACCTCCTCGGCAAAGCCAAAATTCCTAACCGCTGCTTTATCCAGATGGAAGCTACGGCACTGCGCATGCCGTTCAAAGACTTGCAGAAGGAATTTCGTGAAAACGAAGGAATGCGCGACGAGGTGCTGCAATGCGTACAGAGCCAGGGGTTCATTCTGGGACAACTGGCGGCCTGCAACCGGCTGCACGAGGCGGAAGAGCGGCTGGCGCGTTGGCTGCTCATGGTCCGCGACCGGGTGGACAGCGACATGTATTTCCTGACCCAGGAATTTCTCGCCAACATGCTTGGAGCCCGGCGAACGACCGTGACTGCGGCGGCCGGCACACTGCAACGCAATGGCCTCATCAAGTACAGCCGTGGACGGATTCGCATTGTGGATGCTCCGGGGTTGGAGAACGCAGCCTGTGAATGCTATAAAACAGTCCGGAATCTTTATTCGAATTTCTATAGTTCGGTAGCGACGGCTTGATTGAAGAAACGAATAAATAAACTGAAAATGTTCCGACCCAGGCTTGAACGGCGCGCCGACTTTCTAGGGGAGCGGCGCACCGGCATTTAAGATTAAAGCAGCGTGCAAACGATACGAGTAGACACACCTTCGGCGAAATACGATGTGGTCGCGGGAAGCGGGCTGATTGAGACGCTTGCGCCCCGGATTGAGCGCATTGCGGGCAGGTTGCCGCGACGTGTATTTGTGCTGACTTCCGGGTCCATCTGGGCGCTGTGGTCTGAGAAGTTTCTGGCGTCGTTTCCTGAACAGCCCCTCCTCCTGTTTTTGGAACCGGGCGAGAAACACAAGACACTTGTCAGTATCGAGAAGTTTTTGCGGCAGATGGCCAGGGCGGGCGGCGATCGCGGCTCGCTGCTGATTGCCTTTGGCGGCGGCATTGTGGGCGATGTGGGCGGATTTCTGGCCGCGATTTACATGCGCGGCATCCACTATGTTCAGGTGCCGACCACGTTTCTGGCGCAGGTGGATTCGAGCGTAGGCGGCAAGACGGGGGTAAACCTGCCGGAGGGTAAGAATCTGGTTGGAAGCTTCCACCATCCGCTGGCGGTGTTCGCCGATATTGGTGTGCTGGGGACGCTGCCGGACCGGGAACTACGCGCCGGACTCATGGAAAGTGTGAAGGCCGGCATTATCCGCGATCGGACGTTGGTTCGGTTTATGGAAGAGCATGTTGACGATGTGCTTGGCCGCGACGCAAAGGCGCTGGAGAAAGTGATTGCCGCGTCGATAAGGATGAAAGCCGGTGTTGTAAACCGGGACGAGCGCGAGAACGGCCTGCGCATGATCCTGAACCTCGGGCACACGGTAGGGCACGCGCTGGAGCAGGTGACAGGCTATAAGACTTTGCTGCATGGCGAGGCGGTGGGCTGGGGAATGATTGCCGCGCTCTATCTTGCCAGGAAACGCGGAACCGTTACCGGCGGCCAGTTTGAGCGGCTGGAGGGCCTTGTTCACTTGTACGGACCGCTGCCGGCGCTGAAGCTGCGCGCGGCGAAGATTGTTGCGGCGACGGGCGGGGATAAGAAAAATGTCGGTGGCGTGAGGCGATTCGTCTTGCCGATTGGAATTGGCGATGCGGGCGTTGTGGAAGACGTGACGCCGGCGGAGTTGGATGCGGCCGTGGGGTATATGCTGGCGCGGGCGGGGGAACGGATCGGGAGTTAAAAGCGCTGTAACAGGGCATGACTTCAGTCGTGCCGAACAGGGGCGAAGATAACGGTAGGCTTTAGCCCCTGCAACATTCCAGTCGGTTAAATGTCGAGGTTTGAGGATTCGATGAGCGTAACAGGAGCCAAGCCGGCGGGGGTTGTGGATGAGGCAGACGCGGCGCGCGCTGTGCGCCAGATGTTCGAATCGATTGCCCCACGCTACGACCTGCTGAATCACGTGTTGTCTGCTAATGTGGACCGGCTCTGGTGGTGGAAATCCGCGCGCAGGTTCAGTTCGATCCTCGCGCAGCCGAGCGCGGCAGTGCTGGATGTTTGCTGCGGCACAGGCGATATGACTATGGCTCTCCTGAAACACCGGCCATCCGGAGCGCTACCGATATTAGCGGCAGATTTCGCGCGCGGCATGTTGAGCAGGGGCGCAAGAAAGTTCGGTCGCGAGAAAGACTGTAGCCCTTACGCAATTGCGCTCGAAGCAGATGCGCTGCACCTGCCGCTCAGGTCTGCATCGCTGGACTTAGTCGTGACTGCCTTCGGGTTCAGGAATCTAACCAATTACGAAGCGGGCCTGCGGGAGTTTGGACGCGTATTGAAGCCCGGCGGGCAAGTGGGGATTTTGGACTTCGCCGAGCCGGGCGGATTGATCGGCAGGATTTATGCAGTTTATTTTCGGCGGGTTCTGCCGGCGATCGGCCGGTTGATCTGCGGTAAAGACGGGCCGTACAGTTATCTCCCCGCTTCCGTCCAGAAATTTCCGCCGCCTGCGGAGATGCTGGAACTGATGCGGGCATCCGGGTACACCGAGTGCGCGTGGCAACCCTACACATTCGGCATCGCGGGTTTGTACACCGGTGTGCGCAGCCGTGAAGCCTGAGAGCAGAATGACGACAGTCGTTCAAAATCCGTTGACTCGAGACACCGCCGGATTCTCTGCCGCGAAGCGCCGCGTAGCGTTGCACTCGATGGTTGCCGCTGCCGTCATGACGCTGCTCAAACTCGCTGCGGGGCTGCTATCGGGCTCGCTGGGCGTGCTGTCGGACGCGGCGCACTCGGCCTTGGACCTGGTGGCTGTGACCCTGACGTTTTTCTCCGTGCAGGTGAGCGACAAGCCGGCGGACGAGGATCACACATACGGTCACGGGAAAATCGAAAACCTCTCCGCATTCCTTGAAGCCGGGCTGATGGCCGTGAGCTGCGCGTGGATTATCTGGGAGGCCATGGAGCGGATGGTTCGCCACACGGTTGTCCTGCATCACTCGGTGTGGCCGGTGATGGTGCTGTTGACGTCGATCGGCGTGGATTACTGGCGGTCGCGACGTCTGCGGGCGGTGGCAGAAGAAACGGGAAGTCCGGCATTGGCGACCGATGCATTTCACTTTGCTTCCGACATCTGGTCGACGCTGGCCGTCTTGTGTGGGCTGAGCGCAAGCTGGATTGGCGTGCAATTCGGCATTGGCTGGCTGGGGTATGCGGACCCGTTCGCAGCGGTCGTGGTCTCGTTGATGATTCTGCGCATGACTCTCTACCTGGGCCGCGAAACGGTGGCCGTGTTGATGGACGAGGTGCCGGCAGAGACGCGGCAACGGCTGGTGGATGAAGTCGCAAAGGTGGATGGTGTGCTCGAGGTAGAGCAGGCGCGGGTGCGCAAGGCCGGGTCAATCTACTTTGCCGACCTGACGCTTGCGTTGCCGCGGCAATACACATTTGAGCACACGGGAGAACTGGTGCGTGCGGCTACGGACGCGGCGCATCGCGCTCTTCCGCAGGCAGACGTGGTCATCCATACGGTCCCGCGCGAGGCCAGGGCGGAAAGCATCTTCGATCGCGTGCGGGCCGTGGCTGCGCGCAACAATGTGAATGTGCATGAACTCAGCGTGCAGTCATTGCATGGAAGGTTGCGCGTGGAGCAGCACGTGGAACTTGACGAGGACATGACGCTGCTTGCCGCGCATGGATTTGTGAGCGCGATGGAAGCGGAAATTCTGCGTGAGGCGCCGGAGGTTGACTCAGTGCTGACGCACATTGAGAGCGAACCGGCTACGATAGAACTGCCAGAAGAGATTGTCGAAGTGGATCGCAAGATCGAATACGCGCTGCGGACGACGGCGCGTATGTTCGCCGAGATCAAGGATGTGCATGAGATTGTGGTGGGCCGCACGGTCGACCACATTTCGTTGAGCTGCCATTGCACGCTGCCGGATGAGTTGCCCATGCTGAGGGTGCATGAAGTGATTACGGCTCTGGAAGACCGGTTCAAGCTGGAGTGCCCGGAAGTGTATCGGGTGACGATTCATCCCGAGCCGGCGACGGATAATTTAAGGTAGAACGCGAAGATGTAGGAGAACAAAATGATTGCACGAAGCGACTGGAAACACGACAGCATTTTTGAAGGCACGGCGGAGAATGGGAATACCATTCTGTTTGACGCGGACCCGGCGCACACCGAAGGACCGAGCCCGATGGAAGCGGTGCTGATGGCACTCTGCGGTTGCACCAGCGTGGATGTAGTGTCGATTCTGAAAAAGAAGCGGCAGCCGCTGACGGGGCTGCGCGTTTCCGCTGTTGCCGAACAGTCGCCGACTCCACCGCGTGTATTTACGAAGATCGAACTGACTTACGCCGTGAGCGGAAAATTGAGCCGCAAGGCGGTTGAGGATGCGGTGTCGCTGTCGAAGAACACCTACTGTTCGGTATCAAAAATGCTGGAGAAAGCGGCGGAGATCGACTACGAGATTGTGTTTGTGGATGGTGAGCCCGAGCCATGAAGACGAGGGTGATCAACTTTTTTCAAGTTGCGTCACTGGTGATGCTGCTGATCGCGGTGGCGCTGCTGTCGGCCATCGCCACCATGCACTTTGCCATTCACGGCGCAGAGGTGCAGGTGCCAGCGCTGCAGGACATGACCGTTGCAGATGCACGCAGCCAGACCGCGGGCCTGGGGCTGAACCTCGACGTCGATAACCGCTACTACTCGGGCGACGTAGCCGCGGGACACATTCTTACGCAGTCGCCGCCGGCGGGAACAGTGGTGCGGCGGGAGTGGCGTGTGCGCGTGGCCGAGAGCCTGGGCCCGCAAAAAGTAGACGTGCCGGAAACTGTGGGCAAAGACGAGCGCGTAGCGGCGCTTACGCTGCGGCGCGTGGGCCTGGAAGTGGGCACGACCGCAAAACTGCCGTGGAGCAAGGCCGCTCCGGGCACTGTGCTAGCTCAAGATCCGCCGGCCCATGCGCAGGGCATCTCGCGCCCCGCTGTGAATCTGCTCGTGGCTGCGCCGGACGATCAGGCGGCCGATGGATTTGTGATGCCTGACCTGGTCGGCTTGCCGGTGGTGACGGCGCAGGCGCAGTTGGCCAAGGTGGGCATCCAAACCGCCGTGCCAACCTATGTGCCTGTGGCTGTGGGACCCGTAGGAAGCGGGGATGCACCGCCCCGCGCGCCAATAAGACCAGGCTCGGTTATTGCGCAGACGCCCTATGCTGGATCGCGCGTGTATCAGAACGCATCGGTCACGCTGACGGTGGCAGAGTAAGAGGAGCGGGGAATAGGGGTAGCCGATGGGATTGAGTGAGGATCTGGAACGTGTGGCACTGCAAGAGCGTGAACTGCGGCTGCCGCGGTTGGATGCGCAAGTGGCATGGGAGCTTGGACTGCGGCTGCGGACTATGGCAGAAGAGCGTGGATTGCCTGTCGTGATCGACGTGCGCCGTTTTGGGCAGCCGCTCTTTTACACCGCTCTGGAAGGAACCACGCCGGATAATTCGGAGTGGGTGCGTCGCAAAAGCAATGTGGTGGCGCGGTTTCATCGCAGTTCCTACGCAGTGGGTTTAAAGCTGAAGGCGAAGAACGAAACGCTTGAAGGACAACAGGGCCTTTTGCTGGCTGATTACGCGGTACATGGTGGATCGTTTCCACTCGCCACGACAGATGCGGGCGTGGTGGGCAGCGTAACCGTGTCCGGCTTGCCGCAGCGTGCCGACCATGAGCTTGTGGTCGAGGCGCTTTGCAGATTGCTGGGACGCGCCTATGCAGAGCTGCGTCTGGCTGCGGAGTAAAGTTAGCGCGAGTCAACGTGTCACAGTCACGATGCTTCGATCGCCGTCCGCTCATCGAATTTCTCAATCAGCGCGATAAAGAATCCGTCGGAGTGAAATGCGCCGGGGAGCAGGCGCAGCGCGCCTTCAGACGTCAGGGCAGCTTGCAGAATAGTCGCCGCGGAGCGATCGAGGATTGACGCGCGCAGCAGCGATTCGATGGTGGCATGAATCGGCACTTGTCGAGCGCTCGGGGCCGCTGCGAGAACTGCGGCAACGACATCCTCGTTTTCTTCCGGTTCGAGGGAGCAAGTGGAATAGACGACACGGCCGCCAGGGCGCACGGCTGCCAACGCCGCAGTGAGTATGGCACGCTGCCGATCGGATTGGCGGGGTAGGTCTTCGGGGCGGAGGCGGTGGCGGATTTCAGGATTCCGGCCCAGTGTGCCGGTTCCACTGCATGGAACGTCCGCCAATACCAGATCGAAGGCTGCATCTTCGTTCAGCTGCGTGGCATCGGCAAGGCGGCACTCAATGCGGTCCGAGTATGCTGCCAGGCGCTGGCGTAACTGTTCGAGGCGCTGCGGGCTGGACTCGCAGGCGAGGATGCGTGCAACAGGGCAGCGCTCGGCGAGAATAAGTGTTTTGCCGCCCGGTGCCGCGCATGCATCCAGGATAGTTTCGGGACGTCGATTTGCGGCTGCGAGTTCGGCGACCAGTTGCGAGCCTTCATCCTGCATGCGAATGCGTCCTTCATGAAAGGCGGAGGTTGCAGCAACTTCGCCAGAAACAACCGTGCGTGCAGCGGTGAGGATCTGGCCGGGCGAGAGGACGATGCCGTTTGCCGTAAGTTCTGATTCGACCGCATCGCTGGCGAGACGGACCACAAGCGAAGGCTGCGTCTGGCCGTGAAGGCAGATTGCACGGGCGGCATCAAGGCCGTAAAAGCGAGCCCACCGCTCGACCAACCAGGCAGGGTGGGATTCAGCGAGTGCGAGGTCGGCCACAGTCTCTTCGGGGGGATTCACACGCGGGGCGGCGGCCAGTTTGCGAAGGACGGCATTGACCATGGCGGAAGCGAAGCGATGGCCCGCTTGCTTGGCGAGTTCAACGCTCTCATCGATGGCGGCGCGCGCGGGAATGCGATCCATGTGGAGAATCTGAAATGCACCCAACCGCAGGGCAATGAGGATCTCTGCATCAAGCTTGGCGTTGGGGCGCTTGAGCAGGGGTTGAAGCTGATGGTCGAGTCGGATTTGCCAGCGGAGTACGCCGAGCACCAGGGCTGTGGCAAGATTGCGGTCTGCAACCGAAAGCGCGTTGATGGCTTTGCTTCTTAAAAGGTCGTCAGAGTGGGAGTGGCCGCGCTCGACCGCTTGCAGAACACCGAAGGCTGCCTTGCGAGCCGGAGAGATCTCTGCGATGCGATTCTTGGGTGCAGCCTTGCGAGACGCGGGTTGCTGAGGCTTTGTCATCGGGTTGCGGACCCGAGACGGATGCCAGTGACAAGGTGATTTCCTCGCAAGAATTCGGGGGCGGAGAGACGCTTCTTGCCTTCGAGTTGCAGTTCGAGGAATTCGAGCCACGTGTTGCCGGCGCAGCCTACGAATATGCGTTGGTTTTCGATTCGGGTCTGGCCGGGTTCTACCGGACTGATTTGCGATTGAACGACTGCCAGGCGATGGACGATGAGCTTTTTGCCATCGAGCGTGGTGAAAGCGCCGGGCCAGGGTTGAAAGCCGCGCCACCGATTGTAGAGTTCGTGTGCGGTGCGGGCGGCGAAATCCATGCGGCCGTCTTCGCGGTCGAGGAGCGGAGCAAACGTCGCTCCCTCATGATTCTGCGGCCGAGGCCGGAGGGCGCCATCAGCAAGGCCGGCAAGGGTCTCAACAACCAGCGGTGCGCCGGATCGTGCAAGCAGCTCAAATAAATCAACGGATGTTTGGTCGGGGCCAATCTCCAGGCTTTGCTGAAGAAGAATCGGGCCAGTATCGAGGCCTTCTTCGAGCAGCATTGTGGTGTTGCCGGTAACCGCGTCGCCATTGGCCACCGCCCATTGTATTGGTGCAGCGCCGCGATACTTGGGCAGCAGGGATCCGTGCAGATTGATGCAGCCGAAACGCGGAAGAGCCAGCATCCACGGCGGGATGATGCGGCCATAAGCAACAACAACGATAGCTTCCGGAGAGATGCTTTCGAGCTGGGCGCGGAACTCGGAGTTGTTGCGAATTTTCTCCGGCTGGGTGACGGTGAGTCCGGCAGCGAGAGCGGCTTGCTTGACGGGCGGAGCAGTGAGTTGCTGGGTACGGCCGACGGGACGGTCGGGCTGAGAGACGACCAGCGCGATTTCGTGGCCCGCCGCGACAATCGCTTCCAGGGTCGGCACGGCGAAGCTGGGAGTGCCGCAGAATACCAGTTTCATTGGACGCCTCGCGTCGCTACCACTTGCCCTCGCGCTGCATTTTGCGAATCTTGCGCAGGTTCAAGTCGCGCTTGAGGGCGCTCATGCGGAAGATGAACAACATGCCGTCAAGGTGGTCGATTTCATGCTGCATGCAGCGGGAGAGCAGGTCGTCCCCATCCATCTCGAACCATTTGCCATGGAGGTCCTGCGCGCGGATGCGGACCTTGGCGGCGCGGACGACCTTCTCCTTGATTTCTGGAAAACTGAGGCAGCCTTCCTCCTCGTAGAGCTTGCCTTCGCTGAAAATTACTTCCGGGTTCACGAGGACCAGCTTGTCCTTGGGATCCTTGCCCATGCTGAGGTCGATCACCGTCATCCTCTTCGACACGCCCACCTGAGGCGCAGCCAGGCCGATGCCCTGCGCGGCGTAGGTGGTGTCAAACATGTCGGCTGCCAGCTTGCGCAGTTCGTCGTTGAATTCGGTAACGGGCTCGCCGGGTTGTGAGAGAACCGGCTCGGGATATTTAACGATCTTGAGAATCATTGAGGCTCTCTTACTACTCCATTTCTGCTTAAGTCTTTATCGCTCTCGGTTCGATCAACTTTCATTTTAATATTTCCGTATCTGTTCGATGTAGCCCCGGTAATTCCGTTGCATTTCAAGCACCGAGTCGCCGCCAAACTTCTGCTGGGCCACGCCGGCAACGGTCAGGGCGACCATGGCCTCCGCGGCCACACCGGCTGCGGGAACGACGCAAATATCGGAACGCTCATAACTCGCGTTGGTGGCTTCGCGGGTGTCGAAACGTACGGATTCAAGCGGACGGCGGAGAGTGGAGATCGGCTTCAGATAGCCGCGCACCACAATGTCTTCGCCGTTTGAAACGCCGCCTTCAATGCCGCCCGCGTTGTTCTGCGGCCGCGTAAAACGGGTAGGGTTTCCGGTGTCTTCGCTGGCGTAGTGAATAGGGTCGTGGACCTTCGAGCCGAAGGACTCGGCAGCCGTGACACCGCAGCCTATTTCGACGGCCTTTACGGCTTGCAGGCTCATCACGGACCAGGCCAGCAGGCCGTCCAGACGCTCATCCCAGTTGGCATATGTACCGAGACCCGCCGGCGCGCCGTGGACGACAACTTCAAACACTCCGCCGACGGTATCGCCGGTGCGCGATACCTCCTCGACCTCTTCTTTCATGCGGGCTTCGGTGGCAGGATCGACGCAACTGAGCATCACCTCGTCCTTGGCTGCGACGGCGACAATCTCGTCCCAGGCTGCGGGGCGATCGAGTTCAGCGCGGCCTACGCGGATGACGTGGCTCAGGACCTCAATTCCTAGAGCCCGCAGGAAAAGCTTGGCCAGGGCGCCGGCAGCTACACGCGAGGTGGACTCGCGGGCAGAGGCGCGCTCCAGAACGTAGCGAGCGTCTGGGAAGTTGTATTTCAGTGCGCCGGCCAGGTCGGCATGACCTGGCCGTGGAGACGCGACGGCCTGATGTTTGGCAGGATCGCCGGTTTCTATGGGGAGCTTCTCTTCCCAGTTCTTCCAGTCGCGGTTGACGATTTCAATAGCGATGGGCGAACCGATGGTCTTGCCGTGTCTTACGCCCGAAAGGATGTGCGCTTTGTCGGTTTCAATCTTCATGCGGCCGCCACGGCCGTAGCCCTGCTGGCGACGCCACAGTTCACGGTTGATGAATTCGAGATCGACAGGAACGCCGGCAGGCAGTCCGGAGACTAGAGCGGTAAGGGCTTCCCCATGGGATTCGCCGGCGGTTGAGAAGCGGATCATATTCTTTTGATTGTAACGGGTATTCCCTTCTCTTATTCCCTGTTCCCTATTCCCTATTCCCTGCCTTACGATAGAGCCCATGGCCTACTTCCTCTTCAAGACTGAGCCCGATGTTTACTCCTTCGACGATTTCCTGCGCGACAAGGAGACGATCTGGGATGGCGTGACCAACCCGACTGCCGTTAAATATCTGCGCGAGATGAAGGCAGGGACGAAATGGATCTTTTACCACACTGGCGACGAGCGCACCGGCGTGGGCACAGGAACTGTGGTGAGCGTGGACCCGAGCGATCCCAAGGTTCCCATTGTCAAGGTCAAGGTGGACAAGCGGCTCAAGACCCCCAAGACGCTGGCGGCAATCAAGGAAGAGCCGCTATTTGCGAAGTCGCCGCTGGTGGTTATCGGAAGGCTTTCCGTTGTTCCGCTCACGGAAGAACAATGGAACTGGTTTTTGGCATGAAGAATCCCAGGTCTCAAAGGCGAGACCCGGGGCACCTATCCCGGCGACGAACAACTACTCGTGGTGGTCGCCGGAGCAACACGAGCCTGCAATTTTTACGAGCTCTACCTTTTCCGGTTCCATGTAGGGCTGCGCTGGATCGACGGAGTAGCCCTGACCGTACTTATCGTGGTGGCGAACCCAGGCCATGCTGTGCGCCAACTCATCTTCATCGCGGCCCTTCGGCGCCATGTCGAGGAAGTTATAGGTGCCGACAAGGATGTCGAGGCCGCGGGCATAACTCGAGTACGTGTGGAAGATATCTCCGTTCGCATCCTTGAAGAACACACTTAGCCCTGGACCTTCTTCGCTCGGGAACTGGGTGAGTTCGTAGTTATAATTCACTTTCCCCTGCGCCCGCTCTTCTGGCGTGAACGACACATGATAGTCGTAATTGAAATCGGCGCCGAAGGAAGAAACCCAGTGGAATCGCCATCCCATGCGCCTCTTGAAGGTTTCAATCTCCGCGAGAGGCGCGCGCGAAATGGCCGCCAGCGTCACGTCGCGATGGGCCAGGTGTATGGCGGCCCCGTCGAAATGGTCGGCCAGGTAGGAGCAGCTGGGGCAGCCCTCTTTCCAGCCCGGACCAAACATGAAGTGATAGACAATGAGCTGGCTGCGGCCGTCGAATAAGTCGGCAAGCGTTTTCTTTCCACTGGGACTCTCGAAAGCATATTCCTTCTCAACCTTCTCCCAGGGTAGCTCGCGGCGCTGGCGGCTTAACTCATCGCGCAGGCGGGTGAATTCCTTTTCCCTGGCCAGAAACGCCCTGCGCACCTCAAGCCATTCGGAATGCGAGGCTACTTTCGGATGTTCGAGTTCTGTGATGGTGCTAGCCATGGTGATCCTCCCTTGTCGTTGAATTTCCTTGTTTGGGCTTGGGGATGTTATTCGCGGCATTGCCGGTTGCTACTCTTTTGAGTACGAGCGCGGTCATGCCGCCGGTCGAGACAGTTGCAACAGCGATCCACGCCGCTGTTGCCAGACATACTGGACACATAAGGTCCTCCTGCGGTGCGCGATGGGAATTATCGTCCTTGCCGTCCTGCTCTTAACGGGCCTCTGCCGCCTTGCGCACACGCTCGAGAATCGAAGCCCAGCCCTGGTTCACACCTTTCCTATGATCTTCCTGAATGAACCCAAGCGCCGTGTGGCGGAATGCGATGGTCGTTGCGCCGTCCTTCTCAGTAAGCCGGTATTGCACGTTCGAGACGAAAGGATACGACGCGAATAACGGACCTGTAAACTCGAGCAGCGTGGGCCGTTTGATGGCTTGAACATGAGCCCACAAATGACCATTGTTGTCCCCCAGGTCGCGGTACCAGCGGCCGCCCGGCCAAGGTTCCAGCTTCATTGGCATCGGGTCACCTTCACCCCTCGCGTTGAGCGGCCCTAATTGTTCGAGCAATGCCTCGAATGTCACTTCGAGAGACGCGTTGATATGGATCTCCTGGGTGATGGTCAAAGTGAGATCCGCTATGCTTTCGGCTGTGGCGATCATGGTTTCTCCTTTGGTGTGGCGTTGGGGTTAAGTTTGCTCATCTGCTCTTCGGCCCGTTTCTTGACGCTCAGCAGCTGGTGCTGCCAGTAGCGCTCAAACGTGCCGGCCCACTCATATAAGGGGCGAATGGCTTCGGCGTTGGTGCGGTAGTATTTGTGGCGGCCGTGGCAGCGCACGCGAACCAGACCCACACTCCGCAGTACACGAAGATGTTTGGATACGGACGGCTGGTCAAGGCTGAGGTTTTCCACGATGTCGCCGACGGGGCGCTCGCCCAGCGCCAGGTAACTGAGGATTTGCCTCCTGCGGGGTTCGGCTACTGCGTTGAAAGCATCGGACGTAGTGGCGGCTCGGGGCATGGTTTAGAAAATACATACTCATATAGGAATATGTCAAGTGTTTTCCTAATTTTTAAAACCCAAGTTGCTTTGCTTGAATTTTGGCTGGTCCAACGAGGCTCTTTCTATCGGAATGCGATTGGGGATTAGAATATGGCGGTGACCTGCAAATCAAGTGCTGCTGTCTATGCTTTTCTTGTCGGGACCATCGGATTGGCCGGATGCACGTCGGTCACTGTTCAGCCGAGGCCATATCATGCTTATGGCGACTCGATCACTTTCGGATACAGCCTACCCGATCCTGCAACACAAGCCTACCCTGCATTGGTGAGCGTTCATGAGGGGGTACTGTTCGCGGACTATGCCATAGATTCGAGTGAGGCTTGCGATGTGCCGAAAACCGAGATTTTTGCCCACCAGGACAGCCCCAGCCTGGCATTCCACATGACGTATTCAGTGTTGGTTGGGTCGTCCGATGTGATTTTCAAGGGATCTGGTACACATGAGCAGGTGTTTCTCACTTGCCATAAAGCGATCCTTTCATGGCTTGCGGTTCCGGCGGAGTATAAGGTGCTTGCCACTAACAGAGGGGTCACCACCACAGGGCCTGGTGCGATTGACCATTCGGACAATTGGAATTCATGGACAACCGCAGGACTTGGTTCGACCGTGAGCTTTCCCATTACTACAACCGCGAGCGGACCTATCTACTTATGGCCCAGGATCAGCGATGACAACCCTACCACCTATACATATTCTCTCGATGGAATAGTTCTTGGAACCGCGAATACACAGACGACTCCGCTGATTGCAACAGCCAATGGGACGACGACTTCGCTCGGGTTCATCCGTCTGGGGACAGTTCCCACTGGCCAACACGTTGTTACATTTACCCAGACGAGTGCCGGTACGAGCGGCGTTTCGGTGGTGGGCATCGGAACACCGATGGGCTCAGCGTCAGGTACCATGCCAACTGTGCTTGTGGGTACGCTCCCTTATCAATACGGTACCGGGCAATGTACTGTGGCGTCGGATGAGCCCTGCCTGAATTACACCCAGGATGTCGAGGCAGACATAAACATCTTTTTAGCAGATGGGCTCGATTTGAGGCTTTTCGACACGCGCAAGTACATGTTCGCAACGGCCGCCGAGATGGATGACCACTACCACCCGAATGTGTTCGGGCAGACTGAACTGAGCCATGCGGTCGAGGCGGTCTGGTAGGTGTGAAGCCCGCAATCCTTAGCGTTCTCGCGTCAAAGGAATCGCGCCGCCGAGTTGAGCAAGGGCAGCAAACAAAGAACGCTGATGACGATCACGGCAGACCGAGCCCGCTTGAAGTCGCGATCGTCCGAATGGACGGAATGAAAATTGATCCACCAGCGAATGGTCATGATTGGAACACCGAACATGAGGAAGTAGTAGCCGCAAATCCCGAGCCAGGTCAGGAACGGGATGAACATAACCCCAAAGAATACGAGTATTGAGATTGCCATCGTTTTGAGAAAGCTGGCATCGCTGCAAGCCTGGTTGACCTTCGCCATCTTCTCCGCGGCAGCTTCGGCAACCGCGGGATCAATGACCGCGGAGCAAAAGCGGCATTGCTTCGTTGAGGCATCGATGGTCTGTTTGCAAACTGGACATTCGAAAATGCCCGCATTGCTGCTCGATCCAGTGAGGCTAAGGCTATTCGCCATGCTTGTCGTCCCCCAGCCATCGTTTTGTGTTGAGCAACTGGCGGTTGTCCAGTGCCCAGACTTTGTTGGTTAGTTCGTTGGGGCCTTTGCCTTCTTTTGCGGACTTGTCGAATTCCGAGGACACAGCCTGCATTTTGGCGTCGAGATCGTCGAGGAAGTTCAACACCAGCGCTTCGGGAATCATGGGCAGCTTGGGCGAGCCGAACTCCAGTTTGCCGTGGTGCGACAGAATCATATGCAGCACCAGCGTGCGAAGCCGGTCAGGGAATCCGGGCAGCCCGGCGATCGTTTTCTCGGTCAGGTCGACGCCCATTTGGATGTGCCCCAGCAGCACACCTTCTACGGTGTAGTCGAATCCTGTGTCCCAGCTCAGTTCGCGGATCTTTCCGATGTCGTGCAGAATCACGCCCGTAACAAGCAGATCGCGGTCGAGCATCGGGTAGTGCGCGGATACGCGATCAGCGAGCCCCAGCAAACTCACGACGTGCTCCAGCAAGCCGCCGAGCCACGCATGATGCAGTTGCCGCGCCGCTGGCGCCTCACGAAAAGCATGCGCGATTGGTGCATCGGTGAGCAACGCGTTGAGCAGCCGATTCAGGTCGGGATTGGTCACGCTCGCTATGGTTGTTTCAAGTATCCGCCACAGCTCGCCCACATCGCGGCTCGTCGCGGGCAGCATGTCCATCTTGTCCGCTTCGCTGTCGAGGGCCTTGCGCAGCTGATCCACTTTCAACTGTGCGCGATCGTCGTAGCGCGAGACGCTGCCACGCACCTTCACCATGTTGCCGCGGTCGAAGTCTTTGGCGATCCGCGGGTCGCCCAGCTCCCACACGCGCGCTTCGATCTGTCCGGTTTTGTCGCCGAGCGTAAGGCTCAGGTATGGTTTGTTCTGCTTGGTGGTCC
>JBELAI010000104.1:0-18627 GCA_049508975.1 Occallatibacter sp.
GCAGATGGGAGCCGCAGTGAGCGGCGCCAGAGCAAGCATTACCGGCCCCGGCGGACGCGTGCAAGTGGAGCGCACGCAGGTGGACGCGGGCCTGATTTCGATGCTCGGTGTGCAACCTCTCCTGGGCCGCGCCTTCCGCCCTGAGGAGAACGATCCCGGCCGCGACCGAGTCGTGCTGCTGGGGGAGGACGTGTGGCGCAAGCTCTACTTGAGCGATGCGCAGATCGTGGGCAAGACGCTGACCATCCGCGGCGATGTCTACACGATCCTGGGCGTGATGCCGCGCAGCTTCGCATTTCCATTTGGCGAAGACCCGCTGCAGATCTGGTCGCCGGCCGAGATCCCTCCGGCTGCTCGCTCGGCAATGAGCGGTGACGCGGCCGTCAATCCATTTGCCGTTTTTGCGCGCTTGCCGGAAGGCATGACGCAGGCACAGTTGGCCGATGTGCTTAACCGGGCACAGAGCGTGGTTGCCAAGGAGGTTCCGCAGGACAGCGACTGGCCAACGCGTGTAAAGGTCGCGGGCTATCAGGATTCGCTAAATGTAGAGGCGCGAAAGCCGCTAATTCTGCTCGCGGGGGTGGTCTTCGGCATCTGGGCACTTGCCTGCCTCAACGTCACCAGCCTCATGCTGGCCCGCGCCGTGTCCCGGGTGCGCGAACAGGCAGTGCGCTCCGCTTTGGGCGCCAGCCGCGCGCGCCTGCTGCAGCAGTCGATTGTCGAGAGCCTGCTCTTGAGCGGCATTGGCGCGCTGGCGGGCATGCTGCTGGGGCAGACCGTTATCAAATTGTTGTGGCGACAGATCAACAGGAATCTGCCCCTCACGTCCGCCATTCACGTAGACTGGCGCGTGCTGGCCGCGTTGGCCGCGCTCACTGTCGTCACGTCAGCCATCACGGGCATCTTCCCCGCGCTGCGCGCCTCTCGGCGCAATGTGCAGGAATCCCTGCATGGCGTGACCACTACCGCCTCCGCGAGTCAGAGCCGGACGCGGGAGATTCTGGTCGTGGCGCAACTGGCGCTCACTCTCGTGTTTCTTGTTGGGGCGGGGTTGTTTCTACGCACTATTCATGCCCTGCGCCAGGTGCCACTGGGCTTTTCGCAACAGAACGTGCTCACCGGTGGCGTGATTCTTAACGGATTGGCTCACCAGGCTGAGGATGCGGTTGATACGCAGACCAACATTGTCCGCACATCCTACCTGCCGCTTCTGGAGCGCCTGCGCGCCATCCCAGGCGTGCAGGTGGCAGCGCTCAGCTCCGTGCTGCCGCTACGCAGCGAGATGCGGGTCAGCGTCGCCGGCACACTGGACGGAAAGGATGCTCCGCGCGACAAGCGGCCCGGTGGCGACGGCCGCCTGGCGTCGTCCGGCCTGGTCGAGGCGCTGGGGATTCCGATGATCCGCGGCCGATTCTTCAGCGAAGACGACAATGCCTCTTCGCCGGTGGTTGTGGTCGTCAACCAGGCTTTCGTGAACAAGTTTCTTCCTGGACAGGATCCGATTGGCCACACCTTTAGCATGGGGAAGACGGGCCGTTTCTCAGCCGCGCGTATCGTGGGCGTCATCAGCGACACCAAGCAAATGAACGTGACCGATGCAACGCGGCCGGAGATCTATTTCTGCCTGGCGCAGGTTGATCCGGGAACGCCACTCTATGGCATCGCGATCGCGTTCATGCAGGTGGCGATTCGAGGGCGGATTCCAGCTGATTTGCTGCGCGCGCAGTTCGACAAAGTGCTGCACGAGGTTGCGCCCGACGCCACAACCACCGAAGTGAAGACCATTCACGAGGCGGTCGAGGATTCCTTCGGCAGTCAGAAACTCATCGCGCATTTGTTGGAAGGATTCGCGGCTCTGGCACTGATGATTGCGTCGGTCGGACTGTACGGGCTGCTGTCATTTACGGTTGCCCAGCGGACGCGGGAGATCGGTCTGCGCATAGCGCTTGGCGCTCCGCTAGCGAACATTCTGAACCTGGTTCTATCGCGCGCGCTTTTGCTGGTGGCTGCGGGGCTATCCATCGGCGGCGCGATGGCCTGGTTTGCCGTCAAGTTCACGAGCGGCTATATCTTTGGAGTCGACGCTCATGACGGGTTCACCTTTACCGCAGTCGCTCTAGTTCTAGCGGCTGCCTCTTTCCTGGCCGCATGGCTGCCCGCCCGTCGAGCCGCCTCGGTCGACCCTATACTTGCTTTGAGATCGGAGTAATTCAAATGATTGAACTGAAGAACGTAGAACGCAGTTATAAAACTGGGCACACCGAAACCTGGGTGCTGCGCCAGGTTCGGCTCACCATCAACGAGGGCGAATTTGTGACTGTCATGGGCCCATCCGGGGCGGGGAAGTCATCGCTGCTCAACGTGCTGGCGCTGCTTGACGACGGCTGGCTGGGCGAATACTGGTTTGACGAAACGCCCGCGCACAAGCTTAACCGCAAGCAGCGCGCGGACCTGGCCCGCCAGCGCATTGGCATGGTTTTCCAGAGTTATCATCTGCTGGACGATCTAACGGTTGCCGAGAATATCGACTTACCGCTGAGTTACAAGAATCTGCCAGCCAAAGAGCGGGCCGGCATGGTGGCCGACATCCTCGACCGCTTCCAGATTGTGGCCAAGAAAGATCTTTATCCCAACCAGCTTTCGGGCGGGCAACAGCAGCTTGTGGGCATTGCGCGGGCCGTGGTTCACGCGCCGTCACTGCTGCTTGCGGATGAGCCGACGGGCAATCTGCACTCGACACAGGCGCGCGAAATTATGGAGCTTTTCTGCCAGCTGAATAGGGCCGGCACGACCATTGTGCAGGTGACGCATTCTGAAGAGAACGCCAAGTATGGCAAGCGGATTTTGGAATTGCGCGACGGATGGGTGACGCGCGACGAAGCGGTTGAGCCAAGGGTGACGGAGGTTGGTGCACAGTGAATCAAGTCAAGTCCAATTCGGCGCGCGGCATGAAGGCCGCGGCCGCCATTCTGTTCTTACAGGTGAACCTGGCGCTCGTCGCAGAGCCGGCGCTGCAGCAAGCAACGCCCACGCCGGTCCCGACGCAAGAGCAGACTCCTCCCGCAACCTCGCAGCCGGCGCCGGAAGCTCCGACGCCCGCGGCCAGCGGCACTGTGGCGCCGCCGACGCTGGCGCAACAGATGCAGCAGTCCCAGCAGCAGGCACCGGTGCCGCCGCGGCCGTTTCACGTCGACATGCCGCATTCGCACAACCCGCTTTTTCCCTACACTCCCAGCACCGCGCCCGAACTGGACCTCAGCAACTCGCCGCGTTTGCAGAACCTTATTCGCGAAGGCAAGATCTATCTTTCGCTGCGCGATGCAATCGCGATAGCCATCGAGAACAACCTCGACTTAGCCTATTTTCGCTATAACTTCCCCATCGCGCAGACCGATATCCTGCGTACCAAGGCCGGCTACCCTGCGAACGGCGTCAATACCGCCATTGTCCAGTCCACTCAGGGCGGTTTTTCCTCTTCGGGCGGCGGCGGCTCGTCAGGATCCGGATTCTCCGCCGGTAATGGAGGCATTGTCACTTCGACCCTCGGTGCCGGTACCAGCGTTTCGTCCTTCGATCCCTACCTCACCTTCCAGGGCTATGTCGATCACACCGTAGCTCAGCAGGCCAACCAGTTCTTGAACGGCGTACCGGTTCTGAAGACAAACACAATTGAGGTGCTGTCTTCCTTCTCGCAGAACTTTCCCATCGGCACGGGCCTCCAGATCAACTATCTCGGCCAGCGTGTCGCCAGCAACACTCCATACAGCGCCATCAATCCGGAGCTCTATTCCAAGTTTCAATTGATAATCCAACAACCCGTTCTGGCCGGCTTCGGCATTGCCACCAACGAGCGCTTTATCCGCATTGCCAAGCGCAACTCCCAGATCACCGACCTCGCTTTCAAAGCACAGGTAATAGCAACCGTGACGCAGGTCGAAGATATCTACTGGGACCTCGTGAATGCCTATGACAGCGAGCAGATCAGCGAGCGCTCTCTGGGCTTCGCGAACAAGAATCTCTCCGACGATCAGAAGCAGCTCGAACTCCAGGCCATCCCTGCGATGCAAGTGATGACGGATCAATCTGCCGTGGCTCAAGCCGAAGGCAACCTCACCGTTGCACGCGCCAGCCTTCGACTGAACGAGCTGCTGATGAAGAATGCGCTCACCAAGGTCGATGATCCCACGATCGACGAGATGCCAGTCATACCGCTCGACCTGAAAGCAGATCCCGACCCGAATGCCGATAAGTCCATCGACAATCTCATCGCCGAGGCCGAGAAGAAGCGGCCCGAGGTCGCCATCTACAAGATGCAGGCCGAAGTGCAGAAGCAGTCCCTCAAGGACATCAACAGCGAACTATTGCCGACTCTTAACATGTATGGCCTTTACGTCGGCGCAGGCACCGCAGGTCCCCCGAATCCGAATTGCAGCCTCGGCGCGCAGGAATGCTCGACCACTCTGCCCGTGGGCTTTGGCAGCATGTTCGAGAATACCTTCAACTACTCGTCCCCGGAATACCAGATCGGCATGACGCTTTCAATTAATTTGCGCAACCGCCAGGCCAAGGCCGATCAATTCCGCGCAGTGCTCCAGTACCGCCAGAGCCAGATCTCCTCCGAGCAGCAACAGAAGACCATTCTCTTCGACGTGCGCAATTCGAAGTTCGCTCTTGAACAGGCTCAGGCCCAGGTTGACGCGGCCCTGAAAGCGCGCGATCTTGCCCAGAAGACCTTCGACATCACCAAGCAGGAGCAGGTGCTGGGCGCGAAATCCGGTCTCGATGTGCTGAACGCTGAAAGCGCGCTCGCCTTGCTTGAATCCGCGTTAGACACGGCGCAAACGAACTACGAGAAGAAGAAGGTGGATATCGACCGCGCTATCGGGGCGACGCTGGAACGGACCGGGGTCTCCATCGACGATGCGAGATTGGGCGTCGTGAATCAATAGCCGTAGAATCACTGAAAGGGACTATGCTCGCTTGTGCAGTCTCGATCAACGACGCGAAGTCCGGTTTAGTGGAGGCTACCATTCCAAGTAAGCAAGAACGAATTCGTGTATTGGTTGCCGACGATCAGCCGCACATTCTCGAGGCCGTCGAACTGCTGCTCTCCCCGCAGGGCATCTCGGTGGACTGTGTTCGATCGCCTCAGCTGGCGCTCGAAGCGATGGGGCAAAACGACTACGACGTGCTGCTGATCGACCTCAACTACACGCGCGACACAACCTCGGGGCAGGAGGGCCTGGATCTGCTGGCGCGTATCCAGGAATACGATTCGCGGCTCCCGGTGATCGTGATGACAGCGTGGGGCAACATCGACCTGGCAGTTGAATCGATCAAACGCGGGGCGCGCGATTTTATTCAGAAGCCATGGGAAAATGAGCGCCTGGTTTCGCTGGTCCGTGTCCATGCCGAGTTGCACGCGGCGCTGCGACGGGCACGGCAGCTTGAACTGGAGAATCGGCTGCTCCGTGCAGAGGGGATGCCTGAGTTTGTAGCCGGTGCGCCTTCCATGCAGCCGGTCCTTGAACTGATCTCGCAGGTGGGGCCGTCCGATGCCAACGTGCTCATCACGGGTGAACACGGGACTGGCAAGGAGATTGTTGCCAAGCTGCTTCATGCCGCTTCTCCGCGCGCGCGCATGGCGCTGGTGGCTGTGAACGCCGGCGGCTTGCCCGAGGGTACCTTCGAGAGCGAGATCTTCGGTCATGTGAAAGGCGCTTTCACCGACGCGCGGACCGATCGGATTGGCCGCTTTGAGCTGGCCAATGGCGGCACGCTTTTTCTGGATGAAATTGCCAACGTCCCCATGCGTCAGCAGGCCAAGTTGCTGCGCGTGCTTGAGACCGGCGAACTGGAGCGGGTTGGCTCATCGCAAACCCGGCGCGTGGATGTGCGCATCCTTTCAGCTACCAACGCACTCCTGCACGACGAGGCCAAGGCCGGCAATTTTCGCGAGGACCTGCTCTTCCGCATCAACACGGTTGAGATCCATCTGCCCGCGTTGCGCGAACGGCGTGAAGACATACCGCTGCTGGCCGCGCATTTTCTCAATCGCAGCCGGACGCGCTATCGGAAGCAGGTGAGCGGCTTCTCAACCGCCGCCATGCAGCACATGATGCAATATCCCTGGCCGGGCAATGTGCGCGAACTCGAACATACTGTCGAACGTGCTGTTCTGCTTTGCCGTGGGGAAGAGATTGAGCCGGCAAACCTCGCCATCGCAGCTCAAAAATCCGCGCCGCAGTCGTTTGAGAATATGAGTATCGACGATGTCGAAGCGTTGCTCATCCGCAAGGTGCTGCGCCGCTGCGACGGCAACATCTCTCAGGCCGCCGAGTCACTCGGGCTGAGCCGCGCCGCGCTCTATCGCCGTATCGAAAAATATGGCCTCTGAAAGGGTCTCTTCCCTTCGCCGTGTTCGCCGCCGCTCGGCCGTTCGCCGGGCGTGGCTCTACTGCTTCCTGCTCTCGCTCCCCGCGCTCATTTTTGTCGCAATTTATCTCTACCAGAAATCAATCTCCATGGCGCCGGCTCTTCTTCTGGTCGGATGTCTTTTGATTTATATGCTGGTTGTGGCGGCAGCACTGGTGGATGGCCTGATCCGTCCGCTGCAGACGCTGTCCAATGTTGTCTCCTCACTGCGCGAAGGCGACTATTCGTTTCGCGCACGAGGGGCGAGCAATCGCGATGCATTTGGCGAATTGGCCGGAGAGGTCAATGCGCTTGCCGACTTGCTGCAGAAACAACGGGTTCGTTCGCTCGAAGCCACGGCGCTGTTGGCGCGCATTCTTGAGGTTATGCACGCGCCTCTGTTTGCTTTTGACCGCGAAGACCTTCTGCAGTTGGTCAACAATGCGGGCGTGAGACTGCTTGGGACAACCCACGCGCGCAGCTTCGGGCACACTGCGCGAGAACTTGGCCTCGAAGATTTGCTGGCCTCTCCGGATCAGAGCATTCACTCGTTTGGATCGAAGTCAACTCGCTGGTTGCTGCGGAAGGCGGTCTTTCGCCAGGATGGGGCGCCGCATACACTGCTGCTGCTGGCCGATGTGAGTTTGCCGCTTCAGGAAGAGGAACAGATTGCCTGGAAGAGGCTGATCCGGGTGCTGGGGCACGAACTCTCCAACTCCCTCGCTCCTATCAAGTCCATTGCCGGCAGTCTGCTGGCGCGCGTGGATAACATGCAGGGCGACGATGCGACGTTACACGATTTTCGAAGGGGTCTTGGTGTAGTTGAAAGCCGTGCCGATTCGCTGCACCGCTTCGTGCAGTCGTATCGGCTTCTTGCGCAATTGCCGCCGCCGCAGTTCAAGGCGGTGGCGCTGGGCCCGTTGCTGGAGCGGGTCGTCCTGTTGGAACAGCGGCTGCCTGTTCAACTGGATGCCGGACCGCCGGTGACGATCGATGCCGATCCAGATCAACTGGAACAGATGTTCATCAACTTGCTGCGCAACGCGGTGGACGCTTCGTTGGCCAACGGGTCCGATCCAGTGCGGACAAGCTGGCGCCGTGACGAATCCGCGCTGGTGGTTACGATCGAAGATCGCGGGCTGGGCATCGCCAACACGGAGAATCTGTTTGTGCCGTTCTATACCACCAAGCCCGCGGGCAGCGGGGTGGGATTGGCCCTGGCACAGCAGATTGCGCGAGCGCATGGCGGCGAAATCAGCTTGCTCAACCGCGAAGACGGAGATGGCGCGCGGGCTACGATTAGGCTGCCGTTGGTGATGCCGTAGCACGAAAAGCCGATGACATCGTTGATATGGAATCTCAAGCAAGCCCACGAGTGCCTCAGTCGCAAACCAGAGCGTCTTCGGGGAAGCCGCTGGCCTGATCTTCGGGCTCGTGACTTGCGATCTCGGTGAATCCCTCTTCTCGCCGAGCCGCAAAGAACTGCTCCACCTGGCCCAGTACCTCAGAGCCCGTGCGTGCGTGATAGATGGCAGCGCGCAGCTTGGCCCCGCCGGGTACGCCGTGCGTGAACCAGGTGGCGAACTGCTTCATCTTGCCGGCTGTCTCGCCCATGCGGTCGCTGCGCGGTAGATCCTTGGTGGCTTCCTGCTCGCCTAGGAGCATCTGGAAATAGGCGCGTATCATGCGGTAGCGGTCTTCCACCGTGGGCCGGTCATAGGCGCCGGTGGCTGTGTACTGTGCAATCTGGCGGAAAATCCAGGGGTTGGCCGGTGCCGCGCGCCCGATCATGACTGCGTCACAACCAGTTTCAGCCACCATGGCGGCTGCGTCTTCCGGGGTGCGAATGTCGCCGTTGCCGATGACGGGGATGCTGACCGCCTGCTTTATGGCGGCGATCCACTGCCATTGCGCCTGTCCGCTGTAGCCCTGCTCGCGGGTGCGTGCATGAAGCGCGACGGCGTTGAGCCCTTCAGCTTCGGCCATGCGGGCCAGTTCTACGCAGACAATCTGCTTTTCGTTCCAGCCCATGCGGAACTTTACGGTGAAGGGAATCGTGACGGCCTTGCGTACGGTGCGGAAGATTTCGCCGATTTTGGGTAGGTCGCGCAGCAGGCCGGAGCCGCCGTTGCAGCCTACCACACGCTTGGCGGGGCAGCCCAGGTTCAGGTCGACGGTGTCGAAGCCGGTGTCCTCGACAATGCGTGCGGCCTCGGCGAGTGTTTCCGCATTGGAACCGAAAAGTTGCGCTCCGATAGGGTGCTCGTCGTCGTAAAACGTGAGGTAGCGGCGGCGCTTCGACTCGCGCATGCGGGCCAGACCGTCGGCGGAGGTGAATTCCGTCATGAGGAGACCGCAGCCGGATTGGGCGTTGGTGACGGTGGTCTCGATACCGGCCTCCAGCGAACCGGATTCCCCATTTCTCGCTTCTGAGACATGGGAAAGCAATCCCTGCCCCTCAATGGAAAAGAGGCTGGCGTGGCGAATGAAGCGGCGGAAAACGGTGTCCGTGACTCCCGCCATGGGAGCGAGCACGGTGGCTGGGGTAACCAGCACCGGACCCACGCGCACCTCCGCCGGCACACGCGCTTCCGCGGGCATGGGGTGCTCGATGGGGTTGTCCCACTCCTTCTTCACGGTAAAACCTTTGCCAGCCATTGGACTTACGCTTTCCAAATCAACTCGGTAGTTCCGTTACTTCATAGACGAACGGCTTGCCACGCGATTCCGGATCCCAGCCTGCCTCCATTGCTTCTCGAATATGGGCGGCAACTTTGGCGGCTGCGATGGGCGGCCGGATGGTCAACACGGGCGTTGCATAGCCATTCTGCTGCTTCCTTACCGCAGGATATTCGAGATAAAGCTCGCGGCGAACCAATCCCACAACCTCTACATGGATTGCCAGGCCGACTGGGTTCTGGTCATCGGTCCAATTCTGCTCGCGGTGCAGTCGCCAGATTAGCGGCACGCCGTCAATCGTGACCGAGGATTGAATGGAGCGCTTTGTATTTCGCATGGTTGCAAACCCTGTATTCTGAACCGCTGGAGGAATGCCTCGCACGCGGGCTCGACCCAATTCCGGCGAATTCCTAGATTCGCACTTCGATATCCGGACGATTCTTCGCCAGCAACTTGGTTTCGATGGTCTTGAGTTTTGCCGGGTCCATGCGAAATCTTTCTGGGACGACAGACATCTCAGCGGCGGGAGATTCCCCCCCTCTATCCGTGAGCAAAATAATGCCGAGGCGTCCGATCCCATCCTCTGGAAACAAGCCAAAACGCCCGAGCTCTCCGAAGACCAGGCCGAAACTCCTTACAGGAATCGCAAGGTATCGATAGTGAGCTGGCATCGACATCAACTGGTGATGAATGCGATGTATCTTTTCGCCGAACTTTGCAATCCATTCCAGCTGTTTGGGTTCCTTTGGGTTAGATGACTCCCACAGCTGGATATGGGAAGAATCGATATCGCTTTCCAGCTTGATTTCGACGGCGTGCAGGTCGCCGGCGCCGCCGTGATCCACAGCCAGTACATCCGCCGAGATGAGGGAGGATGGTGGTTCCAAATAGATATTGGGCACGGACAGTTTCCGCCGCAGCAGCTCCGCGACCGCATTGATTGCGCGTCCCTCTCTCTGGCGTAAGGTCAGTTCTCGAATTTCCTCTTTCACGGCCATCAGGATAACCTTCCTTTTCCTCTTTGCAGGACCCGTTCCGCCCAGGTCTCAAATCGCTTGGCGGCTATACAAAGTGCTGTTACCTGTTCGTCATCAATCTGCTTATCGCCGTAGGAGATGTCTGTCTTCGCGCTCAGAAGTTTCTGGAGTTGAGCAATGCCCCTGCTGTTCGATGTTTGCCCTCGTGCATGCCCGCTTCACAGCGGTGATTGTTTCCCGATGATTCTCGCCGCGAGATCGAGCGCTGCCGAGTCCTATCAAGAGTGCGTCGCTATAGGAGATTGCGCAATGCACGGCCAGCAAAACCGCCGCGGAAGCATATGCAGACATGTCGTCTTGGCAGAGCCTCATCGCGCCAGCAAGTTGTCTAGCCCGACGATGACAAACCGTGAAACGCACATCGATCATGAACACCCATCATCGCATGTAAAAAGGCCCCCGCCGCAGCGGAGGCCTTTCGTGCTATCCGGCTGAATCGGCTCTGGTTATTTGGCTGCCGCTGCCGTTGCCGCCGCTGCCGTTTGCGAATCGGCCTTGGCGTACTTGCGGCGGAACCGCTCAACGCGGCCGGCGGTGTCAACCAGGCGCTGCTTGCCGGTGAAGAACGGGTGGCAATTTGAGCAAATTTCCACGTGAATGTCGCCCTTGTGGGTCGAACGGGTCTCGAAATTGTTTCCGCAGGCGCACAGAACCCGCACTGCGTCGTATTTGGGATGAATCTTTTCCTTGGGCATCGCTAGAGACAGACCTTTCCTACAATCTTCCTTGTCTATTGTAGGGGCAATTCGTTTCTTTAGCAATTCCGGGCTAAGAACTGGAACGCACATAGATTCCCGATCATGCTCGCTCGATTCTCGTCCGCATCATGGAACAAAGCAGGTTTACAATCCGTATATTCCGATCAAATGAACGACCCAGTTTCATCGTCCGACCTCCGCACCGACTTTCTTTCCGACCGCCTTTTCTCCATGACGAACCGCATTGAGGGCATCGACCCTCAGTTGTCGCGCGTTGTAGTTCCCTGGGTCGTGCGCCATCCGCGCTACCTTCCGGGATTCCTGCGTCTTGCGCGAACCATGGGTCAGTCGAAACGGGCCCGAGCGCGGGTGCTCGCGAGCGGAGTGAAGGTGCCGCCGTTTCTTGTCCTCAGCGTCACATCCAGGTGCAATTTGCGCTGCGTGGGTTGCTTCGCCGGGGCTGTGGGTACAGTGACAGCCAAGCCAGCGCAGCCGGGGCTCGGCCTGCGCGACTGGTACGGAATCGTGGACGAAGCGGTGAGGCTGGGCGTGATGGCGTTCATGATCGCCGGCGGCGAACCCTTCTTGCTGGCGGGCATTGTGAACCTGTTCCGGGATCATCCGGACCGTCTCTTCCTCGTGTTCACCAACGGGACGTCTTTGCAGCCCAGCGATTACGAGGTTTTGAAGAACTGTTCTAATACGGTGATCGTCGTCAGTCTGGAAGGCGATCGGGAACTCACCGATCTGCGCAGAGGGCGAGGGGTTTACGAGAAGGCCCTGGGGACGCTTGACCGACTGCAGGAGGCGGGCGTCCTGACGGGCATCGCCGTCACCATCGGCTCGGGAAACATTGAGTATTGGACCGAGCCGACGAATATCGACGCGCTCATTGCCCACTGTGGGCCGCTAGCCATGTTCATCGAGCAGATTCCGGCCGGAACAGGATGCGAGAGTGGCTCGGTACTGACCGATGAGCAACGGGCGCGCTTCCGCAAAACGGTGGTCGAATATCGGGACCGCGCAACAGGAGGCGCCTTCATCATCCATTCGCCCGGAGATGAAGAGGCGCTGGGCGGATGCGTTTCCGCAGGGCGCGGATTTGCCCATGTGAATCCAAGCGGTGATGTAACGGCCTGTCCGGTTTCTCCGTTGGCGACGCACAATTTGAAAACCTCAAATTTGCGTGAGGCATTGGCTAGCCCGCTGTTCAGCATGATCCGGGAAAACGCGCACCTGCTCGAAACTGAGGGGCATCCCTGCGGGCTTTCAGCACATGCGGCGGAACTCGAAGGCATGGCGAAAGGGCTGGGCGCTTATCGCACCGGCGTGCCTGAATCCGCGGCGGGCAACAAGGATTGGCCGGTTGCGATACATTGAGGGTCGAAGGGGACGGATAGGTCAAATATCAAGGGTACGGGTTTGAGCCCGTACATCTCAGCCAACACAATCGGCGGGCATTACAGGCTGCGGAAAGATTCAAACTTGAGACCAACAATGAAGAAAACCATCCCGCAGGGGCTGAAGCCCACATTGATTCTGCGGCACTTGCGGCACGACTGAAGTCGTGCCCTGACGCTCCTTGCCTCTTCCGGTGAGTTTTTCCGCAAGCTGTTTAACCCCCGAGGGATGGTTTACGAGGGTTTGAATTCCCTCGGCGGCTAAAGCCGAGGCTGGATTTGCCAACAATGTACGGGATAAATCCCGTACCCTTCAATTCAAAATGTTTTCAAATACGTTCTCAGCGTTACAACCTCCGCAAACCCCAGAACCAGGGCGTATGTGGCAAACAGGAATGCTCCATATTTTCCTGCGGAAGCCTCACGCATGCTTGGCATCAATGCCCCGAAATTCGAAAGCAGCACCGCCTCACCCACCATGCCGGGAATGGCGACGAGCAGCATCGCCGATGCCCATTCGGGAGCCGGGATTCGTCGCCAGCGCAGCAGGAGAATGCAGATCGCCGAAGTCACAAGCGGCGTTAGAGCGAAGTTGATCCAGTACCGCATCGCCGTCGTTTCGAAAACAAGCGGCCCTCGTTTCTGATACCAAAGCGTGCCTGCAATCCAAAACACAAGTCCGAACCCCAAAAGAAGAGCAACCTCGCGTCCTCGCACGTATTCCCCCTTAGCAGATAGAATATGTACCGTCTGGTACATCGTTATTTGTACCATGTGGTACATCGGGAGGCAAGTGCGTTGCGAAAAGAAAATCGGAATTCCGACCGGCTTGTTGAAGACTGTCTGGCGGCCTTCATTGCCGCGGGAACACTGGACCTGAGCCTGGACCAATTGGGAAGCGCGGCCGGAATCAGCAAGCGCATGTTGATTCACTACTTCGGCAGCCGCGAAATCCTCGAGCAGAAGGCCTTCGCGCTTCTTGAAGATCGCTTGCGCGACCGCATCAGCGCGAGCCAGTTCCTGCCCGGCGTCTCAATCGCCACGGTGGTCATTGCGCTCTGGGACCAATCCACAACTCCCCAGGCCCGCGGTACCTTGCTGCTGATCATGGACGTGAATCGCCGCGGCTGGAGCGGCTCAGAGCGCGCCAAGGCCTTCTACGTTGAGCAGCAGCGCCTATGGGTGGACCTGCTCTTGAAGTTCCTGCCCGATCCAAAAGCCGTGGAAGAAATGCTTCAACTCTTCCAAGGGGCGATCCTTGTCTATCTCGTTACAGGCGATCGGGAACCAGGCAGGCGTGCACTGCTGAGGATGCTCGATCGAGAGACGCCTCGCTCCCTATGCACAAGGCTGGTTGAGGGTTGAGGTTTCCCATCCATGCGACAGAAAAAAAGTCGCATGGATGGGGCACGGAGCATTTGAGGCCTCTCTTGCACGGTGTTCATTGCAAACGTACCTCAGGGTGCGAGTCATTGTGCTCAAGACACTACTGCGCCAGCGACTTGGCAATTCCAGCTTCCACTAGCGGCGTCATGATCGCGTAACCGGCTGGATTGGGGTGGACGCCATCGCCACTTAGCTTCGCGGGGAGCCCGTCGCGGTCGTCCTTCATGGCGGTGTGGAAATCCACGTAGACGTAGCCCTTGGCTGCCGCGAAACCTTTGATCCACTCGTTCAGTGCGACTACCTTGGCGGCTGGCGCCAGACCTGGCCTCCAGGGGAAGTCGAACGCCGGCATCACCGAGCACAGCACCACGCGAATGTGGTTGGCGTTTGCAAGCTCGGCCATTGAGGTGAGGTTGCCCTCTATCTCCTCCAGTGTTTCCGGACCGGTATTGCCGGCAATGTCATTGATGCCGGCCAGAATTACCACTACCTTGGGTTGCAGCGCGATTACGTCCTGGCGGAAGCGAAGAACCATTTGCGGCGTTGTCTGGCCGCTGATGCCGCGATTGATGTAGGGCTTGCCGGGGAAAAACCCTTTGGGGCCATCGAAATGCCAGCCTTCGGTGATCGAATCGCCCATGAATACGACGCGGTTTTCGCCGGGAGCAGGCGGAGCTAGCTTCAAATCGGCCTCCTTGAATCGGGCCAGCCAGGGCCAGTCTTCTTTGAGCTGTTGCTGGTGCTTTACCTCCCAATCGCTCACAGGAGGCGGCGCCTTGGTTTCGGGCACGTTTCCTGGTTCCTGCGCTGGGAGTTGGAAGGGAACGAGCAAACCGGCAAAGGCCAGCCCGGCTAGAAATGCGAAACGCAAATGAATTCGGCTCATGCGTAATTTCTCCGTTTTCGAGCGTGAACAAGAAGGATAGAACCAGGATGCCCCCAACCGTTCGCGGCTTCGATTGTAGGGAATGGGGTTGGAGGTTGGCGAATGGCTTTTCCACAATTGAGGTCCAGACGTGCACCGGTACGGCTTTGCTTCCCATGCGCTAGGCTTGAATTCAGATGAGTGTCTGCGAGATTTGCGATGGAGTGGGGCTGGTGCGGGTGGTGAATGCCGCCGGGAAATGGGTTTCGCGACCCTGCGAGTGCCAGGAGATGGTGCGCGAAGAACGGCGGCTGGCTGCGGCGCATATTCCGGAGCGCTACCGGCATTACACCCTGGACGGCTATGAGACGGCCTTTCGAGGCGCCGACGCCTCTTTGGGACGTGCGCATCTGACTGCTCGTAAATTCGTTGAAGCTTATCCGGTGGATACGGCCGGCAAAGGGCTGTTGTTTACCGGCTCGATTGGCGTGGGCAAAACCCACCTCGCGGTTGGCGTTCTGCGGCGCCTAGTGCAGGAGCGGGGCGTCAAAGGCCTGTTCTGCGACTACCGCGAGCTGCTCAAGAGTATCCAGAACAGTTACAACCCCCAGGTGCAGACCACCGAATTAGAGCTGCTAAAGCCGGTATTTGCCGCGGAAGTGCTGGTGCTGGACGATCTTGGCGCGCAAAAACCGAACGAATGGGTTTGGGACACGGTTGCGCTGATCCTGAATACCCGTTACAACGACAAGCAGACCACCATCATTACAACAAACTACCCCGACCTGGGAGCCGGCGGTGGTGGCCAAACCGAATTGGAACGCGCGGCGCGTGAGCAGACTCTCGGGGACAGAATCGGCGACCGCATGAGGTCCCGCCTGGCCGAAATGTGTGTGCGGGTCGAGATGACGGGCGAGGATTTCCGCCAGACGGTCAAGCGGGCACGCTTCGGTTGATCACGTGTCGAAAGGACCTGATGCACAAGACGCTTGAAGTGATTGGGCTTGGAGCATTGGGCCTGCTGGCCTGGATCACCTATTGGGCGGTGAACGGTCCAAACCCGCTGCCGCAGCGGATTCCCACGCACTTTGCCGCCAATGGACAAGCGGATGCATGGGGCTCTCCATTGTCCCTCTGGCTGCTGCCGATTGTGGCTGCCGGGGTCTATTTGCTGATTTCTCTGGTGTCGCTGTTTCCCGCCTCGTTCAACTTCCCGGTGCGGGTTACGCCTGTGAACCGACGTCGCTTGGAGGCGCTGACTTTGCAGATGATGTCCTGGATCAAGGTGGAACTGGTCAGCCTGTTCCTGTTCATTCAATGGTCGATTCTTCAGTCCGTGCGGAATGGGAAGGGGACATTGTCTCCGATGATGGTGCCGTTGTTTCTGGTTGTGGTATTTGCCACGGTCGGGCTGCACCTGGCGGCTGTTTTTCGAGCAGCAAAAGTGGGGACCGGACGCTAGTGGTTACCGGATCCGCAGCAGGTCTTCAGAAGACCCAGAGGGTGATCAACACCATCAGAATGGCGGCAACGGTGAAAGCCTCGTAGGGCAAATCTTCGCGCTTCCGGGCAGGCAGTGCCCGCGCGACGAGCGACGGCAGAGAGACCGGCTTTGATTGGGGGGAGGGCTGCATTCGGCCTGCCTTTCTGTGCTTGGAACAAAGCTACGCAACCTTTGTCTGCCTGGTTCCTTGCTCTTGCATCTTTAGACGCCGCTCGCCGGTTCAGGATGCACAACATAGGGTGGAAATCCGGAGCAAATTGTGACACCCGAACCCTTATCGGCAAATGGCGAAAAAGTATGCCTCAATGAACAAGAACGGGAGATACCCGAGATTTCCTTTCGTAACGGTTGTAGAATCCCTTTGTGAGCACTGGTCCACAACTCGTCCCGTCCGGCTCCCGCCCGGTTGCAACACAAGAGCGCAATTGGCTTCCCATGGCCATCGCCGCTATCGTGGTTGTTGTGGTTGCTGCCGCGGCGGTTCTGACTCTGGAACACGCCAAACCCAAGGCGACGGTAACCCCGATCTCCGCACCTGCCGACACTTATGCGGCCGACCTGCCGATTAGCGGACTCGCTATGAGTGAGTCGTCCAACCTGGCCGGAGGTAAAGTTACTTATCTTGACGGCCACATCGCGAATACAGGCGATCGCACCGTTACAGGGATCACCGTGCAGGTCCTCTTCCGCAGCTATACCCACGAAGTTGCGCAGAATGAGACACAGCCGTTGAAGTTTATTCGTACTCGCGAGCCCTATGTCGATCTGGAACCGGTCTCGGCTGCTCCGCTGGGCCAGGGCGAGCAGCACGAATTCCGGCTCATTTTCGACAAAGTGAGCCCGGACTGGGATGGCGCTTACCCGGAGATTCGGGTGCTGCACGTGGATACGAAGTAGCTCCGAGGGAAGGTCTCCAGGCTCCCCTTTTACAGACACTCAAACATGGAACGCTGGCTGCGTTCAACCTGCCGTACTGACATTGTCGGGCAATCGTGCTATAGTCGGAGGTGATGGACTGGATCGGAGCAACGAATGCCGAGCGTTCAAAGGCGTCCTGAACCACGAGCGGAAAAACTCGATCTGCGACTAAGCCGTTCAGCCAAGCATGCGCTGCAAACCGCGGCCCTGGCCGCAAACAGGTCGGTGAGTGATTTTGTTTTGGAAAGCGCTCTCGCCCGAGCGGAGGAAACTCTGCCGGATAGAAAGTACTTCCGGCTCAGTCGAGAGCAATGGGAGGCATTTCAAGCCGCACTGGACGCTCCTCCCAGCCCTGCCCCGCGTTTGGCTCGGCTCATCAACGAGCCCAGTGTTTTCGATGAAGGAAGAGTCTAGTTGGCGTCGTTCCGGATTGAAAAGCTCGGTCGCACGCACTCGGTCGACGAATTCGATTGTGGCCGCGACCCCCTCAACCGGTTCCTGATTCGATTCGCTCTGCAAAGCCAACTGTCGGGAGCCTCACAGACTTATGTCGCTTTGGCCGATGAGCGAGTGGCAGGATTTTACACGCTGGCCTTTGGGCAGGTGGAGTACGACCGCGCGCCCCAGCGTCTAGTCAAAGGCATGGCTCACCATCCAGTGCCGATTATGTTGCTTGCGCGTTTGGCAGTCGACGCCCGGTGGCAGAATCGTGGGCTTGGGCAAGGAATGCTCAAGGACGCCATGCTGCGTTCGCTGCAAGCTGCCGAGATTGCAGGAATTCGCGCTTTTGCTGTTCACGCCAAAGACGACCAGGCCAAATGCTTTTATGAACACTTTGACTTTGTTCCTTCACCAACTGACCCCTATCATCTATTCCGTTTGCTGAAAGACGTGAGAACCCTTCTGAAACCCTAAAGACGTCCGACTGCGAGATTCTGAACTCGCGTGTGGTCCTTCTGAGCCGCTAGAATCGACTTATGCAACCCAACGACCCATCCCCCGCTGTCGATACCCCCATTGACACTATCCTCGACGGCGGCCGCTTTGTGCGCGCCTGTCTGCGCCGCCCTGTTGACCGCACGCCTGTCTGGTTTTTGCGCCAGGCCGGGCGCTACATGCAGGAGTATCGCGACGTCCGCAAGCACCACACGCTGGTGGAAATCTGCAAGCAACCAGACATTGCCGCCGAGGTCACCATTACCGCCGCTGAAAAGCTGGGCGTGGACGCCGCAATCATCTTTGCCGACCTGCTGCTGCCGCTGGAGCCCATGGGTCTGCCTTTCGAGTTTCAGGCGGGTGAAGGGCCTGTGGTCCATCATCCTGTCCGCACCGCCGAAGACGTTCGCGCCTTGCGCACCGATCGCGCGGACGACCTGGCCTATGTGGCTCGCGCCATTCAGAAAGTGGCTACGCACTTCCGCGACCGACTCGGCATTATTGGTTTCTGCGGCGCGCCCTTCACGCTGGCCAGCTACATGATCGAGGGCGGCGGCTCAAAGAACTACATCCACACCAAGCAACTGATGTACCGCGATACGCTCACCTGGCGGTTACTTCTGGACAAGATTGTTACTGTCCTTGAGTCATACTGCCGGCTTCAGGTGCAGGCGGGTGCGGACGTGATTCAGATATTCGACAGTTGGGTGGGTGCGCTGGGGCTTGCCGACTATCGGGACTATGCGTTCGAGGCTTCGAAGCGCCTGGTTCGCTCGGTGCAGGCTATGGG
>JBELAI010000105.1:0-18339 GCA_049508975.1 Occallatibacter sp.
CAGAACGTTTTACTTCCAGAGCATCGCGAAATCGTGCCGGGCTTTACGGTTGACTCGGTATACGAGCCGGCACAGCAGGTTGGCGGCGATTTCTTCCAGATCCTTCCGGCGACCGATGGCGGACTGGTGTTCGTGGTCGGCGACGTGGCGGGGAAGGGCCTTCCCGCGGCCATGCTGGTCTCAGTCATGGTTGGCGCAATTTGCGGTTTGAGCGAATACACGAAAGACCCTGCGGAGTTGCTTAGCGGTCTCAACGAGCGGCTCGTCGGCCGCTCCGGCGGAGGTTTCTCCACTGCTCTTGCCGCGCATATTTCCGCAAACGGCGCAGTGACAATCGCCAATGCCGGCCACCTTTCGCCTTATCTCGACGGAAGAGAAATAGAATTGCCCGGGGCGCTGCCGCTGGGCGTCGCAGTTGGAGTGCGCTACGATACGACCGAGTTCCGCATCGAGCCAGGTAGTTGTCTCACTTTCTATTCAGATGGAGTGGTCGAAGCACAGAACCAAAAGGGCGAGTTGTTCGGATTCGACCGCGCAAAGGCCATCTCCACTGAGCCCGCCGCTGCGATTGCTGAAGCTGCGAAAAAGTTCGGCCAAGAGGACGATATCACTGTGGTGACCATTACGCGTGCGGCGGCGGTTGCCACGGCGGCGTAATGCAACAGCTTGTTGTTGGTGCGTGGATGGTTGGAACCAATGTATCTACTGGAAGGAAGTATGCAGGCGCAGGTGCTGAAATGGGGAAATAGCTTGGCCGTGGGGTCAGCAATCAGTGGCGCGCATGTGGCCCTGTTTCGCGTAGTTCAGCAGTTTGCTGTCGCGCGTGATGACACGGTAGCCAAAAAGCCGCGCGGTTGCAGCGATGATGCGATCCGCGGGGTCGCTTGGCGGACTTCCCGGTAATGCGGTTGAAGTAATAAGAACTTTTGGAGTGAGGGCCGCTAACCGAACTCCCGGCAGTGCCAGCAGAGTGTCGAACCAGACCTCGGGCGAAAGCGTCAAGTGAATCCGCCCGTTCGACACGAGTGTTCCGATCTCCCAGGCGGTGAACGGCGAAAGGTAGACTCCCAGACTCGCAGCTTGGGCCGTGTGAATCGCTGTTCGGCTGGCAGCGGAAAGAGGGGCGCGGCTCATAAGCCATATCGCCGCACAAGTATCTAGGAGAACCGGGTTAGGGAGAATCGAGCTAGGCACTTTAGGATTCCGCGTCCCAGATTTCGCCAGTGGGATCTGTTAGATCGACGCCGGGTGCGACAGTCACCGTACCGCTCATGGCACCCCAAAGATCGACGCACTCTTCCTCAACTCCGCGGATAGGCACGATGGCGGCTACCGGGCGATTATGCTTTAGCAGTACAACCCGTCCGGTTTTGCCCTGAGCCACGTCGTCAATCAAACCAAGACACTGGGATTTGAAGGCTGTCACGCCAATCATTTCCTCGTTTTTTGGGGACATCTTCGCGCGCCTCCGATATGGTCCATAATAAATGGTCCATATCTGAATTGCAAGCACGAAGTACGTTACGCCGTGGCCGCGTTGGCCACTGACTGCAGCCCGCGCGCCTCAATCTCAAATTCGCGAATCTTGTACTTCTGGATTTTCCCCGAAAGCGTGGCCGGGAAATCGTTCACAAACCGTACGTGCTCGGGAACCTTGTAGTAAGCAATCTGTTCCTGGCAGAACGCGCGAATCTCCTCTTCCGTTGCTTCCACACCCGGCTTCAGCCGAACCCACGCCGCCACAATCTCGCCCAGCCGCGCGTTGGGAATTCCGACCACCTGCACCTCGTCCACCTTGGGATGCGTGTAGAGAAACTCCTCCACCTCGCGCGGATAAATGTTCTCACCGCCGCGAATAATCACATCACGCGAACGGCCGGTCAGGTGAATGCATCCGTCTTCGCGCATGATTCCCAGGTCGCCGGTGCGCAGCCAGCCATCTTCGCGGATCACCTGCGCCGTGCCGTCCGCGTCGCCGTCGTAGCCTTTCATCAGCGCATAGCCGCGTACGCACACCTCGCCCTGCTCGCCTGCCGGCAAAGTCTCTCCGGTTACGGTCGAAAAAATCTGAATCTCAGTCTGCGGCATCGCGCGCCCCACGGTATTCACTCGAATCTCAATGGAATCCGCAGAATCGCTCATCGTCACTACCGGCGAAGTTTCCGTCTGCCCATATGCAATGACCAGTTCGCCGCAGTGCATCTCGCCCAGCACGCGCTTCATCAATTCAACGGGACACGGAGCGCCGCTCATCATTCCGGTACGCAGGCTGGTCAGGTCGTATTGCGCAAAATCCGGCAACGCCATCTCCGCCACATACATCGCCGGAACGCCATACACACTGGTCGCCCGTTCGTCGTGCACCGCTTTCAGCGTCGCGCGCGCATCGAAGGTCCAGTTGGGCAAAATGATCGCCGCTCCTGAATTCAATGCGCTCATGGTCCCGATCACACACCCGTAGCAATGGAACAGTGGCACCGGCACAACGATGCGGTCTTCCTCTGTGTAGTGAAACCCCTGCGCAAGAAATTGTCCGTTGTTCACAATGTTGTGGTGCGTGAGCATTACGCCCTTGGGCAACCCCGTGGTTCCGCTGGTGTACTGGATATTGGCAATGTCGTCCACGGCCACACGCGCAGGCAGCTCACCGGGTGTGTACTTCAGCGCCTGCCACTCCGGGGAGTCGAAGTAAATCGTATGTCTCAGCTCCAGGTTTAGCCCGTGCCGTGCACGCCCCAGAATTTCTTCATAGTCGGCCCGCCTGTCGCTGTGCCACAGAAACAGCGCCTTCATCCGGGACCGCACCAGCGTGAACTGCAGCTCGTGCGAACGATAAGCCGGGTTCACGTTCACCAGCGCCGCTCCGGCCCGCGCGCAGGCCATGTGCATCACAATCCACTCAATGCAGTTGGTGGACCACAGCCCCACGCGGTCGCCGCGCCTGATCCTCAGTGACCAGAGCCCACGCGCCACGCAGTCCGCCTCATCGCTCAACCCCGCCCAGGTCAGCCGCTCATACTGGTGTCGCGAAACCACCGCAAGCCGGTCGGGAAACCGCTCCGCCGTCCGGTGCAACAGGTCGCCAATCGTCAACTCAAGGAGAGGCCGCGCCGGCCCCCGCGCGTAGCTCAGCATGCAAAGCTCTTCTTCCACAGCCATCGGTATGCCTTTGTAGCAAGGACGAATGGCAGTTTACACCTGCGGACCGGACCGGAATGTGTGATCCAGCACACAAAACACAGCCGACGCGAATATCGCAAGGTCTTCGATCTGGCTCCGAAGGGCGAAGCACGAAATGCTGGTCAAGCATTCAATGAATGCTTGACCAGCCCACACTTATTCATAGTCTCGCGCGCTTTCGAGCATGGCTCGAAGCTAGCGTGCCTGACGCCGTTCGCCGAGATGGTACACGATTCCGACGTTTACATTCATGAAGTCCGCGCCTGGATTGGATGGAGCGATGTTTCCATTGGAGAAGTGCATTTCGCTCAACATGCCGAGACGCAAGTCATAGCGGCCGCCCAACTTCAGTTTCACTCCACCGGTGCTGTGAAAACTCCAGTTCTCGTATGTCGATTCCGTTGACAAAACCTTTTGTGTGAACGCCAACACACTGGCCTTGGTGTCGAAATAGGGCATAATCCGCCTTCCGTCTCTCCACAACAGCCGAAACCCGAGCGGGGTGACCCCGACCCCTGGTACGGTCTTTTGGGCAGTCCCAATGCTGTTGCCCCAAAAGTTGGTTTGTAGCGATTGAGCAAGTATCACGACGGGCAGCACCTCTGTCACATAGTCCAATCGTGCGTTAAAGAGACGCGCATGGAGTTCGCGATCGTATTCAATTCCCGCAGTATTCAGCTTTACGTTTCTCGCCACGCCGAAGGGTTCGTAGCTGCCAAACGAAGTCATTCCTTCGCAAACAAGCTCTCGCTGTGGGGAATAACTCGGTGCGGTTTTTGGGTTTGACACGATGAGCGACTCGGAGCGGACATTGGGCGCGACCAGAATCGCAAGCAGCATCAGGAGAAGAGAGGGACGGCGCGAGATTCTGGACGCGGTCGTTATATTGCTGCAGGGCTTCCGCTTTAGGTTCTCTCCGAAATGCGCGTCCGATCCCGTGCGGACGGCAAGCATCTCGAGTGCAGTGGATTCAAGCCCGCGTTCCGGGCGCTTCTTTGACAATTGGGTCATGGGTGATAGCTCCTCGGTAATGCGCTGGAATGCGCTATGGAGCCGACAAGAGCACCTCCCTCTCCAAACCAGCTCAGCGATGTATAGAGCCTTTTAAGAAACGTTTGATAGGTCCAGAGGCTGCAGCTGAATGGAATTCCGGGTACGCAATGCCGAATCTCGCTCCGCTTCTTTCATCGCGTCCACAGTTACTCTGCGTTTCACCTGCCGGGTCTTCCCGGTGCAGACGACCAGGGTCGTGCCCACAGGCCTTTTCATGGAGAGTTGCGGAATAAGAATCCACTTAATTCAATTCATCCGCGATGGAACACGATGTGCGTACTGAGGGGCTGTAGCGATGCTGGTTTGTGATTTTCAGCAGAGCACGCCGTCGTGCCAGACCGTAATTTCAGCGGATCAGGGAGTTTATTCCCATGGAATAGATTCAATTTTCGCCGCGGCATGAGGGAATCACAGTGGCATCTCTCAAAGTCAATCGCGGCTCAAGGGAAGGTACCCGTGTATCCGATATTCCGCAATCGCCGGCTCGCAATCGTTCTGCTGGCTTCGATCCCAGCCAGTCAGAATTGTTCTTTCATCGGGAGTGCGCAACAAGTGACCCCTCCTCTGCGGGGAACTCTGCTGGCGGGACAGGACATTTCATTCGACAGCACCCTCCCGTTCCCCAACGCCCATGCGGACAGAACGCCTGCTCCTTCCGATGCGACCCTGTCGTACGCCCCGCCGCCGATCTCGTCCGATCCAGCGAATCAAAACGGGACTCGCCTGATCGTTCCTTTCAAATCATCGGTCGAAGTGAATGCCGCGCGCCAGACCCTTGAAGACGGGCTTGCTGTTCCATACCACATAACTCAAAGCGAGATTCTTTCTTCGGCAGGGACGTGGGGAGACTTTTCCCGCTTTCTCCAGTTGCTTCCCGGAGCGGTTTGGAACTCGGACATGAGCAACGATGTAATGATCCGCGGGGGAAGTCCGTCAGAGAATCTCTTTGTCGTAGACGGGATCGAAGTACCGAACATCAACCACATTGCGGTGGAGGGAACAACCGGCGGGTTTACCTCCATGATCGACACGTCGATTATCGGAAGCGTCGACGTGAAAGCGGGGGGATACGATGCGCGCTATTCGAGCAGGCTCTCTTCGCTGATAGAGATTCACACGAGCGAAGGCAACGCGAAGGAGAGGAGCGGAGAACTGGACCTGGGGATCTCGGGCGCGGGTGGCCTGTTTGAATTCCCCATCGGCAAACATGGAAGCCTGCTCCTGTCCGCGCATCGGAGCCTGCTCAACCTGGTAACAAACGATATCGGGATCAACGGAGTGCCGATCTATACCGATGGGATGGGGCGCATGAATTGGGAGCCAACCACGAACGATCGTGTGAGCGTATTAAGCCTGAGTGGAGGCGATTCCATCGCCATCACCCCGCAGCCCTGCGATTATGGCGTGACGCTCGATGTTCAGACTCAGTATGGGGGCAGCAGGTCGACCGACGGCCTGGTGTGGCAGCATGTTCACGGGCCGAAAACTGTATCCACCGTTACCGCAAGCTACTCGGGCCAGAGCCAGAACATCGGGCAGCAATTGCAGTCCACCGCGTACGATAACAACCAGGCGGAGTGCTATAGCATGCCAATTCAAGCTACTCCGGTTTACCAGGAGCAGAGCCAAGACGGCAGTTCGACCCTCAGCTATGGCCTGCAGTTGGACAGGCATGGGTGGCTGTTTTCGACGGGTGTAACAGGAAGGTTGACAACCATGAACTATGCGGTTGCGCAGCCTTTAGGGCAGCAGTCGCCGTTCAATACGAGCTCATCCTGGACAGACACCGATAACTTTTCCCGCAAATTTGCAAACGGTCAGTCCGCTACATTTGCAGAAGTTACCGGACGCATAGGCAGCCGCTGGTTGGTCATTGGTGGAGCGAGAGAAGAGACGTTTGCGCTCACCTCCGCGCACATGTTTGAACCGCGCGTCTCGACCGCACTTCGCATCAACGATCGTCAGGCAGTGAATGCGGCCTATCAATGGTCATCGCAACTCGCGCCGGCGATCAACATTCTGAGCTACGCCGGCAACGGGTCTTTGCGTCCGATCGAGGTGCAACAGGTCTCGGCAGGCGCCGACGTATGGCGCGCGGAATGGGCGACCGTAAGTCTGGAAACATATCGCAAGCGTTACGGGAACGAGCCTGTCTCTGCCGAGTATCCGAGCCTGATGCTGGCAAACATGGTCGATACGCTCGGTCAGCAATTTGTATGGTTGCCGCTCAAGAGTGGCGGCCGGGGACTTGCAGAGGGCGTCGAAATGCTAATACACGCTCATCTGGGCAGCCGTCTCCTGTTTCTGGGATCTACGAGCTACTCGCGAATCCGCTACGCGGCTGGGGATGGCATCCTGCGGCCAGGAAACTTTGACTTTCCGCTGGTATCAAACGGACTGGCCACGATTCGCATCCCCTGGAAGTTTGAGATCTCGTTGCGCGACACCTACGCAAGTGGAAGACCCTATACGCCCTTCAACATTGCCTTATCGGAAGCACAGTCCCGCGGCATTTACGACTTAAGCCGGGTGAACGCCGTTCGCGGCCCCGCATACAATCGGGTCGATGCAGATTTCAACCGGAATTTCCGCATCCGCAGGGGAATTCTGAATATTCATGCGGGCGTTGAAAATGCTCTCAATCGGCAAAACTTTCTGGGTTACGCCTGGATGGACAATTGCCACCCTGCCACCGGCGCACAGTATTGCGGCTTGAATTCCAATGCGCAGTTGGGCATCCCTGAGACAGCCGTGACGCAGATGCCGTTGTTCCCGAGTGCGGGCATCCGGTATGCATTCTAGAGCGGTATCGCATATCTGAAAGCAATCTGGCCCTTTAAGAATCACTCTTCTTTCCTGCATTCTTTCACAAAAGCTGCGCGAAAATTTATTTGCGCTGGCCCGTCTTGTGTGTTACGGTGAGTAACATTATGGAGGGTAACACTATCACAGATCACGATTCGCGCGCAATCCGGCTCCGGCGAAATTCACATTCATCGATTTCAAGTGCACCGCGGCTTTATCGCTGCGGCGCTTGCAGTTCCACTTAGCCCTGTCGTCCTTAGCGGACTGCATCAACGTCGAGAGATAAGCCCTGCCTTGGGCGAATGCGAATCAGAAGATCGCTTGTATAGAAACCGGGACTGTCGATTCCGAGATCACTTAGTTGAAAGTTGCAAAAGGAGGAGGAGCGAATGCTGGCGGACTTGCGCGATGCAATGCGGCAACTGCGGAAAGCACCTGGGTTTGCGGCTACGGTAGTCATCACCTTGGCCCTGGGAATCGGCGCCACCACGGCCATCTTCACCCTGGTGCACCAGGTCATGCTCAAGTCGCTGCCCGTGACGAAGCCGGAGGAGCTATGGCGTATCGGCGACAAGATCCGCTGCTGCAACTGGGGCGGATACACGCAGGGAGAAGACGGCGACTTTTCGCTCTTTTCCTGGGAAGCCTACAAACATTTCCGCGAGAATTCGCCGGAGTTCACCGACCTTGCAGCACTGCAGGCCGGCAACTCTCCGCTCGGCGTCCGGCGTGGATCGCAGGCACAGACAGACACATTCAACGGGCAGCACGTTTCCGGGAATTTCTTCCGTACCCTTGGCATACAGCCGTGGATTGGCCGCCTGATGAGCGATGCCGACGACCAGGAAAACGCGCCGCTGGTTGCGGTGATGAGCTTTCGAACCTGGCAAACGAAATTTGGCTCGGACCCTTCCGTAGTCGGCGGAAGTTTCACGATCAACGGGCACCCTTTTACTGTCATCGGCGTCACGCCACCAGGGTTTTATGGAGCCAAGCTGTCTGGCTGGGGCATGCCGGACTTCTGGATCTCGCTCACCTCAGAAAATGTTATGGAGGGTGTTCTAGCGCGGCCCAAACGCGCGAATGGAAACTATCTTGACCTGCTCGGCAGAGTCCGTCCCGGAACCAACCCGCAAGCTCTCGACGCAAAACTGCGCGTGGAGTTTCACAACTGGCTGGCCAGCCATGTCTCGGACATGGAGCCGGGCGAAAAGCAGCTTTGGCAGCAGCAGACGGTCCACCTCATCCCTGGTGGCGCGGGCGTGGCGGAGATGCGGGACGAATACCAGGACGGCCTCAAGCTCCTGCTCATCGCCGCAGGGTGTGTGCTGCTGGTGGCCTGCGGCAATCTCGCAAACCTCATGCTGGCGCGCGGATTGAAAGACAGGGCGCAAATCTCAGTCCGTGTTGCGCTGGGAGCTTCGCGGTTCCGCCTGGTGCGCAAGGCCCTGGTAGAAAGCGTGCTGCTGGCCATCATTGGCGGCGCTCTCGGAATCGCAGTGGCATATGCGGGAACACGGCTGATTCTGTATCTGGCCTTCGAGATTACGGGGTCGCACAATTATGTTCCGGTCAGTCCTCTACCCTCATGGCCGGTGCTGCTGTTCACTCTCGGCGTTTCGATCCTCACTGGAATCATTTTCGGAACAGCCCCAGCCTGGATCACGTCCCACGCCGATCCGGTGGAAGCCCTGCGCGGAGCGAACCGTTCGGTTGGGAGCAACCGTTCGTGGGCGCAGAAATCCCTGGTCATCGTGCAGGCCGCAATGTCACTGGTACTGCTCTCAGCCGCTGCGTTGCTGGCGCAAAGCCTGCGCAATCTCGAGCACCAGGACTTCGGCTTCGAGACCCAGGGCCGCTATCTTGTTTCGATCAATCCGACGCTGGGCACTCTCAAGCCCGAGCAGATGGAGCAGCTCTTCCGGAGGATTGACGATAGCCTGCTACAGATTCCAGGAACGCGGTCGGCGTCCCCCGTGCTTTACGCGCCAATGAGCGGCGATAGCTGGAACGAGGGCATTCGCATCCAGGGTCGTCCCGAGCCCGGACCCAAGGAAGACACCAGCGCAGGCTGGGCGCGCGTGATGCCCGGTTTCTTCGAGACCATTGGCGCCAAGATAGTGCTGGGCCGGCCGCTCAATGAGGACGACACAGCAAACACACTGAACGTCGCCGTAGTCAATGAGGCATTCGTCAAGCATTTCTTCAAAGACCAGAATCCGATCGGGCAGCATTTCGGTATCGACCGCATCAAGTATGCCGCCACTTATGAAATCGTGGGTGTCGTGCGGGACATACGCTATATGACTTATGACTACAAGGACCCCGTCCGTCCCATGTTCTGGCCGTCGGAAACGCAGACCGTAACTTCCTACGACGACCCGCTCTTCTTAAACGGGGAGAAAGATTCACACTTCCTCTATAACATCGTCCTCTGGGCTCCCGGCGATCCGCCTTCCATGGAACAGCAGGTGCGCAAGGCGATCTCCCGGGTCGATCCAACGCTTGTGGTGAACGATGTCACCGCATACAGCAAAGTCGTCAGCTCTGACTTTCAGCAGCAGAACATGATTGCAACCTTGACGACTCTTTTTGGGGCGCTTGGCCTCACGCTCGCAGCCATCGGCTTATATGGCGTTATGTCTTACTCCGTCGAGCAGCGCACCAACGAGATAGGTTTGCGGATGGCGCTCGGCGCGGATCGCGGACACGTGGTCAGGATGGTGCTTCGCGGCGCACTCTGGCAGGTCGGCATTGGACTCGGTCTCGGGATTCCATTAGCGGTACTGGCCGGAAAGCTGATGAAAGACCAGCTATTTGGCGTAAGGCCATGGGATCCGACTATGCTGGCTGGCGCCACGGTAATGCTTGCGCTGGCGGCGCTGGTTGCGTCGGTGGTGCCGGCACGCCGCGCCGCCGGAGTCCAGCCAATGGTGGCGCTGCGTAACGATTGATCAGGGAACACGACAAGCCTCGTTGTCTGCGCGTCATCGACGGGCATTTAGCGCCATCCCGCGCTCATGCCGTCTTGCGCCCGGCTGTATCAATGACGCTAGAAGCACGGCGACAATCCCAACCAGAAACACCCCGTCAAAAGTCCCGGCTCCGCCAATCGATGCAACCGGCGCGCCCAGCCCTTGGATCTTGCCTAGATTCATCAGGTCCGCGCCGATGAGCGTACCCATGCTTCCGCCAACGTAGGCGAGCGGCCCCACTTGCCGCCAGGACAAGATCAGCGCGCAGACGACGGCGACAATCGGAGGGATGAAGATCGGGACCGTGATTCCGACTCCGTGCACCGGCTGCGCCAGAGAGTGCGTGACGAGCGCCACCGCTGCCACGGCAATCGCAGACTTGAACACAAGCCGGTTCTTGAGCGCCAGATAGAGCGATAGCATGATTGGGATGAGCGCTCCGCCAACGTTGATCGCCAACACTGTGGCCGGCCAATGATGGACCACCGGCACCACATACCGCATCCCGTGGGAGTGCACCACCGTTCCTGAAATCACTTTTTCCGGCGGAAACTCGGCCAACGGAATATTAATCGAGCTGCCCAACAGCGTCAGCAACAGAATCCACATTGCATACCGCGGCGAAATTCCCATCCGCTCGTACGCATAGTGCAGAATCTTGAATTCAAGAAGCAAAACCAGAAAGGAGAAAAGAAGAAACAGGGCCAGCAGGAAAGGCCACTCCACAGGAAAGTAGTGCATTCCGGAACGTTGCATCGGGCTCCATCTCCTTCAAACATGGTAGCGGCGATAGTGTAGAGCCGTCTGAACATTCCGTTGGCGCAAAACGGAGCTGGATTGAAGGAGAATCCAGCGGAAAGTGATTCCTCGCAATTCGACAGGAACGGTTGGCTGATTCTATAAGTTATTCGTTTTAAATGAATTAATGGTGGGCGCTGCAGGATTCGAACCTGCGACTTCCACCGTGTGAAGGTGGCACTCTACCGCTGAGTTAAGCGCCCGAAAACGGTGTTTCTTCCCGGAGAAAGGCCACCATCCGCAGTGCAAATAAAGTCACCGCAATCGGAAACCCCCTCAGAAAAGAAGGGCCGGATTCCACGTCCCGCAGGGCATCCCATGCGTTAGAGTATCACCAGCGAGGCTTTACGGCCAAACCCTTGCTTGTACGGAGGGGATGCCATTGCTTTGCTACGATTTAGAGTCGAATCTCATGCGCTGGAAAGTCCGCTCAATCCGCCATTCCACCGACTTCCCCCCGCCAGACGGGGAAGCGGCGCTGCGCCCCCTTTCTGAGCTCGGGTGCCCAGGCCTTGGCGGGGTGGATTTCGCAAGCCCTGGATTGGGCGGCACCGGCCGGGGGAACCTGACCGCAACCCACTTGGCTTCACAGCCTTCCGGGTCAAAATCCGGCCAGGGGCACGGTTCTCTTCCAAACCGCGCCGCGCGGGTCAATTCCGACCCGGAAAACAAGCAGGAAAGTGCACAAAGTGCGCAACCTTCCGGCGCGGACGGGGTTCCAGAAGATATGGCGACCCTGGTCCTGGACAACTCGGCCCTGGGAGTGGGTCCGGCAACACGGCTGGACTCTGGACTCGAAGCCACTGCAGGCGTGAATGCTGCGCTCGATCCGAAGAGCGACGCAGCAGTCATGTTGCGAGTGGCAGCGGGCGACGAAGCCGGCTTCAATTTCCTGGTACAGAAGTACCATAGGGCCATCATTCATTTTCTTTTTCGGATGGTCCGCAACGAGGCGATTGCCGAAGAAATGGCGCAGGAGGTTTTTCTGCGCGTCTACCGCTCACGGGAAAGCTACCGGGCGGAGGCCAAGTTCACCACGTGGCTTTATCGCATCGCCACCAACCTGGCGGTGAATCACGCGCGTGACACGAAGCACGAGCGGTCGGCGCAGACAATTTATCTGGACGCGCCGGACGAGGAAACAGGCTCGACGCCAGACGTGGCCGACGATGAGCCTTCGGTTGAGCAGAAGCTCATGCGCGATGAGCGCATGGCGGCCATTCGCACGCATGTAATGGCGTTGCCGGAGCGGCAGAGAATGGCAGTGTTGATGCACAAGTATCAAGGGATGGATTACAGGCAGATCGGGGATGTGCTCAAGCTGAGCGAGTCGGCTACCAAGTCGCTGCTCTTTCGCGCATACCAGACGCTGCGGGACAAGTTGAAGGATTTCGTATAGGGAAGAAGCAGAATGCGTTTGTTCAAGTGAGAAAGCCGGGCAACACCGGCGGGTTGCAGGGGGTAAATATGGAAACGATGAAGCACTCATGCACGGGGATGGAATCGAAGCTGGCGGATATGCTGCTCGATCCGGAAGCGGTGCCTGCCAAGGTTCGGACGCATATTGAGCAGTGTGACCACTGCCAGGGAGAGCTTGCGGAGTTGGGAGCCACCATGGCCCTGCTGGATACCTGGCAAGCGCCGGAGCCGAGCCCCTATTTCCTCACCCGCCTGGATGCGCGGATGCGGGAAGAGCGCGAGGCTGAGCCCGAAGGCTGGGTCTCTCACTGGCTTGGCCGCCTGCGCGACCGCTTCGCCTTTGGCCCGCCGATGCATGTTCGTCCGCTGGCAGCGATGGCGATGGCCATAATGCTGCTGGTGGGGGGGGGCGCCTATCTGGGCATTTCGGACTTGGATCAGACCACACCGCAGACACCACAAGCTGCCGTAGTTCACGATCTGCAGACGCTGGACAACAATGCGCAGGTTCTGGACCAGATGGAAGCCATGTCCACGCCCAGCGACAACACCGGAGACTAACCCGCTTTCTCGATCCATCGGGTTTAGTGGTGGCTTCGTGTCAGGGCACGACTTTGTGCGATGGCTTTGTAACAGGGCATGACTTCAGTCGTGCCGCAACGAGCCGAAAGAGGACGAGGGCTTTAGCCCCTGAGGGAACGGGAATCAAGACCTGCTGCCGATGCTGGAAATCAGCGAGGACAGCAAGGCAGAAGGAAAGAGATCGGGTAAGACCATGAAGACGGGAGTGCACAATACGGGAGGTATGCGGCGCGCAGCGTTAATCGCTGCAATCGCGATTACCTGCGCCCCTGCTTCCTGGGCATTCCACGGCCAGCACAATAGCGCGCCTGCCCGTTCAGCGCCTGCGCCTCGCTATCAGGCTCCGCGCCCTCAGGCGCCGAAGAATCAGCAGAACAAGCAGCAAAACCAGGTTCGCCAAGCGCCCCAGTATCAGGTCCGTCCTCAAGGCAATGCGATCCAACGCCAGGTACCCAACTACGCAGCGCAGCGCCCTGCCTATCAAGCCGCACCCAATCGCCCGCCCGCCTACGCCGGCTCACCCTATGGCGCGCAGGCTCGGCCGGGGTACGCGAATCCCGCTGCCGCTCCTCCGGGTCACCTCGGCGACTGGCTCAACCAGCATCGCGGCCAGCCCGTTCAGGACCAGGAGCGGACCCTCCGCAACGACCCCAGCTTCAACCGGCTGCCCCCTGCCGACCAGCAGCGCCTGCTGCAGCAGTTGCACCAGGTGAACCAGCTACCGGAGGACCAGCGCGACCGCCGCCTGGCCCGCAGTGAGATGCTGGAGCACATGTCGCCCCAGGACCGCATGCGGCTCAACATGTCTGGCCAGCGCTTAGCCACCTTGTCGCCCGATCGTCAGGCCCTGGTGAAGAATGCGTTCCGCGATCTGCGCGCCGTTCCGCTGGATCAGCGCCAGATGGTGCTCAACTCCAGCCGCTACCAGGGTGTCTTCAGCCCCGAAGAGCGCGGCATCCTCTCCGACTTCCTGCGCGCCGAGCCCTACCAGCCGGCACGGTAAGCCGTAACCCACCGTTCAACATCCCACAAGGCTGGTTGCCGCAGGTCTGGACTCTTAGGCCTGGGATTTACTCACGCACATAATGCATACGATTGCCTCGATCAATTGAGCGGCTTAGCCACTGGAATCCGCCCCTAAGCTACAATGAAAGATGGGCCAAGGCCACCATTCATTGCGGACTGACCGCAACTAAAGCAAGGAGCTTTAACTTTTATGGCGATTCCCGCCACTCAAATGCGTCCCGGCATGATCATCAAGCACAACGACCAACTGCACCTGGTTTTCAAGGTCGAGCACCGTACCCCCGGCAACCTGCGCGCCTTCATCCAGGCCAAGCTGCGCAACCTCCGCACCGGCGCCATGTTCGAGCATCGCTTCCGCTCCGCCGACGCGATTGAAAAAGTCCAGGTGGATGAAATCGCGATGGACTTCCTCTACGCCGACGGTGACGACTACTACTTCATGAACCCCGTCGACTTCGAGCAGACCGTGCTCAAGGGCTCGACCCTCGGCGACGCCGTTGAATACCTCACGCCGAATCTTCAGATCAAGGTCAGCTACCACGACGGCAACGCCGTGGGCATCGATCTGCCGGCATCGGTGGAGCTTGAGGTCATCGAGACCGAACCCGGCCTGAAGTCCGCCACCGCCTCCAGCGTCACCAAGCCCGCCAAGACCGAAACCGGCCTCGTGGTCCAGGTTCCGTCCTTTATTAATGAAGGCGAAAAAATCCGCGTGGACACCAGCGAAGGGGCGTATCTAAGCCGGGCTTAAGAGAGTGATCGATGGCGAAGAACCGCAAGGATTTCCAGCGACTGTCCGAGTTAAGGCTTATAGAAGCCAGATTCTTGCTCGACGCTGGATTCCCGGATGGCGCATACTATCTGGCAGGATACGCGGTTGAATGCGCGTTGAAGGCGTGTATCGCAAAGGGGACGCAGCAGCACGATTTTCCCGATAAGAAGCTCGTGGAAAAGAGTTACACCCACGATGTGGAGAAACTTCTGGATGCTGCCGGAGTGTCCGATACCCTCAAGAGTGTTCTCGCCCAGCACCGGGAACTGAAGCTGGACTGGGAGACTGTTCGAGAATGGTCGGAGCAGAGCCGATACGAAACGAAATCCGTTCAAGATGCGACAGCTTGCTGAAGGCGGTTGAAGATCAGGCAGGAGGACTACTTCCGTGGATACGTCTACGCTGGTAAGTTACGACATCGAAAACGGAAAAGAAGTGATCGACGCTTTGGATAAGGATGGCAAGGGGCCGAACGTTGCGCTCTGGGCCAAGCTCCCGGACTATGAGAATTGGCGCCTGGTGATTGCTTCAGATCGAATTGACCAATCGTCTTCGCGCACGGGCTATTCGGAGATCAATGCGGCATTGGAAAAGGCGGGGATACCGATCCGCCGGGAGCCGTCGATTTTTTTGAGGCCGATGGACAATCCGTTGATTCGCGATCTGCGCCGTACCTTTGCCTCCGCTGCCGACACCTACGGAATGCGCCTCGGAGGCCAGATGTTCGGCGATAAATATCTGGAAGATGCATTCGTCTATCGCATCCGTTGATCTCTGGCTGCATCGGCAATCGGGAGGTTTCCGTGAAGCGGCTTCTCTTGCTTTTTCCCCTTCTGTTCCTGCCGGAAGCTCACCCAATGGCGCAGACACCTCCAGCCATCACGCCCGACCAGGCCGCCGTCGCCGAGGGCAACAACGCCTTTGCTGTCGATCTCTACGGCCAGCTGCGCAAGCAGGACGGCAACCTCTTCTTCTCGCCTGAAAGCATTTCCACCGCGTTCGCCATGGCCTATGCCGGAGCGCGCGGCAGCACCGCATCGCAGATGGCGAACACGCTCCATTTCACGCTCCCGCCCGATCGCCTGCACCCCGCCATGGGCGCGCTGCTGAGCAGCCTCAACGCCGCGCATCCCGGTTACCGGCTTCACGTAGCCGATGCTCTCTGGGCCGAAAAAGACTTCACCTTCCTCGACGACTATCTGAAGCTCACCAGCAGCGACTACGGCGCAGGTTTCAATCGAGTCGATTTCAAAGGCTCGCCTGAATCCGTCCGCCAGACGATCAACCAGTGGGTCGCCGAGAAGACCGAAGACAAGATCAAAGACCTGATCCCACCCCGCGCAATCTCTCCAGCAACCCGCCTGGTTCTCACCAACGCTATCTACTTTAAAGGCGACTGGGAAACGAAATTCGATAAGGCACAGACCCAGGACGAGGACTTCCATCTATCCGCGGCGCAAAACGTTAAGGCGCCCCTGATGCATATCAGCGGGAAATTCGGCTACTTCAAGGGCGACACGTTTCAAGCTCTCGACATTCCCTACAAGAGTGGCGACCTATCCATGGTCGTCTTGCTGCCCAACGATGTGGCCGGCCTGCCCGCTCTCGAGCAATCGATGACAGCCGCCAATGTAAATCAATGGCTGAGCCAGGTGCATCCCGCACGGAAGGTTGTCCTCACGTTGCCGAAGTTCAAAATGACCAACCAATTTGAGCTATCGAAGGCCCTTGGCGCACTGGGAATGGCGCAGGCGTTTCAGCCGAGCACAGCCGATTTCTCCGGTATGACCGGCAAACGCGACTTCTGGATATCCTCAGCCATCCACAAGGCCTACATCGACGTGAATGAAGAGGGAACCGAAGCCGCAGCTGCTACGGCAATCGTCATGAGGTCGATGGCCATGGCACGCGAGGAGCAGCCTCAAGTCTTCCGCGTCGACCATCCTTTTGCTTTCCTCATCCGCGACAACCGCTCCGGCGCGAATCTCTTCATGGGCCGCGTCACCGACCCAACCAAGTAATGCAAAGGCCGGGCCTTCTAAAGGCCAAGTTTGTTCGACTGGATTCAGGGGGTTAAAATCCCCTGCTCCCTCCGGATTCTTCGACCCTTCAGAACTTAGCCTCCGGCAAACTCACCCGTCGCGCCTCCAGCATCGCTTCAATCTTCACCAGGTCTTCCAGCACAGCACCGGCAACGGGCGCATCCACCTGCACCACCGCCAGCGCCGTAACCGGCTTCGCTCCAGAACGCTCGCGTCCCAGTGCGAAGTTGGCAATATTCACGCCGTGCTCGCCTAGAATCGATCCAATCTTGCCGATAACGCCCGGCACATCCAAATTCCGGCACACCAGCAGATTCCCTTCAAGCGGCGTTTCAATATCGATGCCGTCGAACTCCAGCAGCCGCGGCTGCTCGCCATGGATCACCGTAGCGCTTGCACGGCTCGAACCGGAACCCGTATGCAGTTCCACAGTAAGCACACTGGCCGCGCCGCCGCGGTGACTCTCCGTCTTTTCCTCGTGCACGCGAATGCCGCGCTCCTCGGCCACGGCAGCCGCATTAATGCGGTTTACATTCTCCGATCCCTGCAGCAGTCCTTCGATGGCCGCGTTGCGCACCAACTCCGTCTTTGCTTCCGCTAAGCCGCCTCCGTAGGTCAGATGAATCGCCTCAATGCCAGGCTTGCCGGCCTGCGCGAGGAACGATCCAAGCCTGCCTGCTAGATCGATGTACGGCGCCAGCACCAAATACTCTTCGTGGCTCAGCGAAGGCAGATTCACCGCATTCTGCACCACGCCCAGCTTTAAATATTCACGCACCTGCCGCGCTATCTGAATCCCAACTGCCTCCTGCGCCTCACCTGTCGATCCGGCAATGTGCGGAGTCAGAATCACATTCTCCAACTCAAAATAAGGAGAGTCTTTCAACGGCTCAACGGCAAACACATCCAGCGCCGCCCCGGCCACGTGACCGCTCTTCAACGCAGCCACCAGCGCCGCATCTTCAATCAATTCGCCGCGCGCGCAGTTGATGATCCGTACACCCTTCTTCATCGCCGCCAGCGACTTCGCATTCACCACGCCCGACGTCTGCGCGGTCAGCCCAACATGTAGTGTGATGTAATCCGACCCTGCAATCAGCTCGTCGAGGGTAACAAGTTTTATGCCGTTCTCACGCGCCACAGCGGCCGATACAAACGGGTCGCTGCCCATAATCTCCAGGCCAAAACCCTTGGCGCGCTTCGCCACTTCCAGGCCAATCCGTCCCAGGCCCAGAATGCCGAGAGTCTTGCCGCGCAGCTCCGCGCCTTGCAGACTCTTTTTCTCCCACTTGCCGGCGTGCATGGTGCTGTTCGCTACGGGCAGTTTGCGTGCCAGCGCCAGCATCAGCCCAATGGTCAACTCGGCCACAGCCACGGCATTCGCGCCCGGCGTATTCATCACCACCACGCCGCGCCGCGTGGCCGCATCGGCATCGATGTTGTCCACGCCCACGCCCGCCCGGCCCACAACACGTAGCTTCGGCGCATGCTCCATCAACGCGTCGTCGACTTGAACCGCGGATCGCACCACCAGCGCGTCCGCATCGGCAAGAGCAGCCGGCAAACCATCCGGCAACTGGTCGTGCGTCAGAACTTCCCACCCCGGTTCGGCCGCAAACACGGCCAGCGTCGCCGGAGAAACCTTCTCCGCCAGAACAATCTTCATCTTTTCTCCCTTGCTTTTTTC
>JBELAI010000106.1:0-18338 GCA_049508975.1 Occallatibacter sp.
CGGGTTCCGTTACGGCACCACGACCAGGCTGCGATGTCCGGCCGCATCCACGGTTCGCACGCCAAAAAACACGTTGTCTTTGGAGATGGGCACGGTGATGGTGACTTGCGATCCATCGGCTGGTGCGTCAACAGCTTTGGAGAATTGCCAGTCGGACGCGGTGGTCTCCCGCCAAAGCAATTCATAGTGGAAATTCGCGCTGGCTCCCTCCGGCGCCTCCCAATGCAAGGTAGTGCCGTTTTCAAGATTCTTGGTAACGATGGTCACTTTGGCCGCCTGCCCCGGCGAGGAGGCCAGCGTGGCCAGGGTCGCGGCATTGAGCCGGGCAACGTTCGCCACATAGTTGAAGTCGACAAACTGGATCAGGTCGCCAAGAATCGGGTCGCTGGAACCGGCCGCCGGCATCACAATGTTCTGATGCTGATGGTCGTAGTCTTCCCGCCACTCGGTAAAGCGGACGGCGGCAAAGCCTTCACGGTTGAAGGACGTGTGGTCGCCTCCGCGCAGATAACGGTCAGGCCGGTTCACAAGAAACGGCGCAAACTTTGCTCCCTTGGCCGACGGAAAGTAGGTCCGGGCCGTGTCCGCAATGGCGCGAGCAAGCTGGCGGCTGGGCGAGTCGTTTTCCTCGCCCAGGGCGCGCAGCCGGCGCACCTGCTCCGGTGTTGCAGCGGTGGGAACGCCTTCAGAAAAAACGCGGACCAGGTCTTTGAACTGGAGCGAGTCGCCGGGTGTGGTGTTGCCGCCTACGATGTCGTTGTTCAGCACGGCTTCCAGCTGCCAGCCCTCGCCTTTCGCTAGCTTGGCCAGGTGGCTGGAGCCGTTCAAGCCTTGCTCTTCACCGGCGACGGCTACGAAAACTACCGTAGCGGGAAGATGGAGCTTGCTAAGAGCGCGGGCGCATTCCAGCGAAACGGCCACCCCGGATGCGTCGTCGTTAGCACCCGGAGCGGCGCCGCGTGCATCCAAAACATTTGTGTTGCGGGAGTCGTAATGACCGGTGACGAGCACTATGCGTTTGGCCTTGACGGGATCGGTGCCGCGCTGGATGGCATAGATGTTGGTGATGGTGGTGGGCTGCGGGATACGGTCGGCCACGGGCTCGGTAAACGTGTCGCGATGGACTTGAAGGCAGCCGCCGCACTCTTTGGAAATCTGCTCGAACTGGCCGGCGACCCAATCGGCAGCGGCGCTGACGCCTTGGCCAGCCGGAAGATCTTTTTCCATGCTCGAAAGTGTGCTGCGTGTGCCGAAACCAACCAGCGATTGAATCGTTTTTTCAATTTGATCGGGCTGGATGGTCTGGAGGGCGTGCGCAATGGCAGGATCAGGGGCCGCCGGGGTGACCGCAGTAGCGTTAATGAGAAAATCAGGCTGCGCTTTGCCGATAGAGGTGCCGAAAGTAGCGCAGAAAGACACGGCGAGCGCCAGTCCGAAGCGCCTGATCGATGGGGGAAAACTCATAGGGTATTCTCCTAAGTTGGGAGCGTCGAAATTGATGCTGAAACCTGCCTCTTGACCTGAGGCAGGTTTCTCCCCAAGAATAGCGGTGTCGTACCGCAAGGTACCGTCATCTTACAAGACGAAATGGCCTGGAAAGAGAGGAGTGTGGAATGCCCAACTGCCCTGAGTGCGAGAATGGATTAGACATTGAGATGGACGAGGTTGAAGAAGGCGACGTGGTTACCTGCGATGAATGCGGGTCGGAGTATGAAGTGGTTGGCGTAGAACCGCTGGAACTGGCGCGGGTAGACGGCGATCTGGATGAAGACGAACCGTTTGAGGAAGAAGTGGAGGACGAGTGAGGTTTGGACAAGCAAGGGTGCTGGCCGCGGTAGCGTTTGCGATTCTGACGGCGGGTGTGGTCCCCGCAGGGCTGGTTGGCGGATTACTGAGTTCGCCCCTGGCGCAGGCGCAGAATATCGGCCAGCGGGTGGTGATTGGCACGGTTGTGGATGCCAATTCGAACGTGGTATCCGGCGCAACTGTGTTCCTGAAAGACCCGAAGACCAAAACGATTCGCAGCTTTACCTCCGACGCGACCGGGAGGTTTCGCTTCACCCAGGTGGATATGGCGGAAGACCACGATCTTTGGGCTGAAAAAGATGGGCACAAGAGCGTGGTCAAGACAGTGAGCGAGTGGGATGCGCGCAAGGAGTTTGAAACGGAGCTGAAGCTGAAGTAGCCGGTCTGAAGTTCCCGCTTGGTCCGTTATTCCTGCTTCAGGATCACGTCGCCATTCACGGTGTTGATCGTCACATGATTCAACCCGTTGCCGACCTGGCCCATGGCGCGCATGTACTTGCGCGGCGAGCCGTTGGACATGTCCCAGTCAGAGGTCTCGCGCGTTTCAAGACCGGCGTGGTCGACAATTTCATACGTCCGGGGCGCGTTCTTCGTGTAGGCGAGGGTAATCCTGACAACCATTGGAAAATCTTTGGGTACGGTCAGCGTGACCGTGCCTCCATGTGAGGTGAGCTCGACGTCCCGTTCCTCAGCGGATGTGCCCACCATGCGAACGGTAATATCGCCGCCCATGGTCGAGGCCTTTACCGCGCCCTCTGCGTGGCCGATGTCGATTCCCCCACCCATGGTCACGGCATCGACAGAGCCTTTGGCATGATCGATGGTAATCACTCCGCCCATGGATTTGACCTTGGCGAATGTAGCCACGTCGCCGAGGTGAATATCGCCGCCCATGGTCGAGAGGTCGGCTCCGTGCAGCGCTTCTTTCACGTCGATCCCGCCGCCCATCTTTGCAATCCTGATTGCGCCGGAATCGTTGCGATCGTCGGAATCGCCGCGGAACGAATCGCCGTCGCCGTGCGAGTACCGGCATCCGGAAAGAACCGCAGGAATTGCGCATGCAACGAGAGTCAGGAAGATTGCGCCCGTTTTTTGTTTCTTCATCCAGCCATCTCCTACCGGAAATTCGCGAAGAGTACAACATATCCTACGAAAAACTCACCATCGAAGTTCAATGCGCGCCTCTCATCCCTCAAGTTGGTGCTGGGTGCCCCCGGTCTCGCTTTTGAGACCGGGGAGTGCACGAGACTCAACAAGAGGAACCGCGCGGCCCAGCACCAGCTGAGCGTTCATCGCAACTCGAACTAATTTTCCAGTTTATAAAGCAGGGCCTTTTGGTCAAGCTTCTTCACTACCAGCTCATTCAACAACGCAGGGTTCGCCTGCCCATTGGACTTCTTCATCACCTGCCCCACGAAAAACCCTGCCAATGTCGTCTTTCCAGCGCAATACTGCTCCACCTGCTTGGGATTTGCGGCGATGACTTCGTCGATCATGGCCTCGAGCGCTGAAGAATCTGTGATCTGCTCCGGCTTTTCGCGCTCGTAGACTGCGGGGAAGTCTTCGCCCTTCTCAAAGCACACGTCGAAAAGCTGCTTCATCTGTTTTGAACTGATTTTGCCTTCATCCAGCAGATCTGCGGCTTGCACAATGCCAGCCATGGAGACGGGGGACTGCTCCTGTTCCAGGCCCAGCGCTTTCAGCCTTCCGCCAATCTCGCTGAGCAGGACGTTGGCCACGCGGCGCGGGTTGCGGGCTGTTCGCGCGGCCGCCTCAAAACGATCCGCGAACTCGCGCGAATTGGTCAGGGTGGCGGCGTCCTTTGGGGTCAGTTCATACTCGGCGATCATGCGGGCGCGGCGGGCTTCGGGCAACTCCGGGAGCTTCGATTTCGCTTCCGCCAGAAACTCCGGAGAGACAATGAGCGGCGGCAAATCCGGCTCGGGGAAGTAACGATAATCGTGCGCCTGCTCCTTGGATCGCATGGAGTAAGTGCGCCCCTCGGCGGCATTCCACAGCCGGCTTTCCTGAGTGACGCGTCCACTGGCCTCGATCACTTCGATCTGGCGTTCAATCTCGTATTCCAGCGCCGAACGAACGAAGCGGAAGCTGTTGACGTTTTTGACTTCAACCTTGGTCCCGAACTTTTCCGCGCCTTTAAGACGGACACTCACGTTGGCGTCGCAGCGCAGCGAGCCTTCCTCCATGTTGCAATCGGAGACGGCGGTGTAGAGAAGGATTTCCTTGAGGCGTGTGAGGTATTCAAAGGCCTCGTCGGGAGTGCGTATGTCCGGCTCGGAGACGATTTCAACCAGCGGCGTCCCGCAGCGATTGAGGTCAAGATAGGTCCGCGTGGCGGAGTCGGGAAAGCCATCGTGGAGGCTCTTCCCGGCGTCCTCTTCCATGTGCAGCCGCGTGATGCCAATGCGCTTCAAGGTCCCATCGGCGGTAGGAACATCGATGAAGCCGTGTTCCGCAATCGGCTTGTCGTACTGCGAGATCTGGTAGCCCTTGGGCAGGTCGGGATAGAAATAGTTCTTGCGCGCAAAGATCGACCGTTCGCGGACCTCGCAATTGATGGCCAGCGAGGCCAGCGTTGCGAACTCGACGGCCTTGGCGTTCAGCACCGGAAGCGCGCCGGCCAGGCCCAGGCAGACGGGGCAGATGTTGGTGTTGGGAGCCGATCCGAAATGGTTTGCGCAGCCGCAAAAGGCCTTTGTGGCAGTGAGGAGCTGCACGTGAACTTCGAGCCCAATAACTGGCTCGTACTTGGCCAGGACTTCAGAAGCGAGGGCTGCAGCGGGCATATTGGAATTTTAGCGCGGAGCCCGGGTGGCGGGTTTCAGTTTCGGGCCGCGATGCAAGGGTCGATCAACAAAACCCTTGCCAGTACCGAAAACGGGACCGACAATCAAGTCATGGATGCGGTCGTGCGGAAATTCGATAGCCTCAAGGAAATGAAGACCGACGAATACCGGTACTGGCGGAGCCGCCCTGTGCATGAGCGCATGAGCGCCGTTGCGGAAATCACCCTCGCTGCCTATGCGATGAAGGGAATTGTCCCGGATGTTCGACGACTTCAAAGAACTGTTGTCTTGCTTCAACGCCCACGACGTTAAGTACCTCGTGGTTGGTGGCTATGCGGTCTCATTTCATGCACAGCCTCGCGCGACCGAAAACTTGGACATTTTCATCCTGGCGGACCCAGCAAATGCCAGCGCTGCATATGAGGCTCTGAGCAAATTTGGCGCTCCCCTTGCGGGGATTCACGTCAGCGATCTCGCGGATCCACACAAGTTCTTGCGCTTTGGAAATCCGCCCGTTGCTGTCGATATATTGCCGGGAATTGACGGGGTGAAATTCGAAGAGGCGTGGAATCGCCGCGTAGAAGGGGTGGTCGACCCGGTGAGCGGGTTGAAAGCCTTCTTCATTTCCAAAGAGGATTTGATCGCCGCGAAGCTTGCCGCGGGACGTATGCGAGATTTGGCAGACGTTGAAGAAATTCGCGAGGCTGATGCTAGCCAATCCTAGAACGCCTCCTTGAAGTGCCAACCCAGTTCCGAACCGGACCCGCTGATGAGATGGATTCGGGAGCGGCCTCCTTGACTCTGAAAGAGCCGTCCATCGAGCCCAGCTTTGTTGAACAGACGGACGGCTCTCTGAATCCTCGCTAAGGTCGCTACTCCGCCGGATCATCCGCTGTGAACGCCGAGCAGCAGGGCTTCTCCGTCGCATGGAAATTCATCATCTCGACCCGAATCCCGTCCGGATCGTACATGTTGAACTGGTACTTGCCGTCCTTGCCGATTTTGGGTGCGTCGTCGTGCAGGCCGTTGTTGAGGCGATTCGCGTCCGCGAGAATTTTGTAGGCCGCGGGAACCGAATCTTCGCCGATGGAAAAGTGGTCGAGTACACCCAGGTCGTGCTGAGAAATCGTGGAGGGAATTCCAGTCCCCGAAGGCCCGCTCGTCAGCATGTATTCGAGCCAGTCGTGGCTATCCGGCGCCTGCTGACTGACCCAGTCGACCTTGGTGTCGCTCATGCCGCCAAACCAGTAGGGCTTGAAGCCGAGCAGGTCGCGATAGAACGTATCTTCGAAGGCGCGATTGTGGACAAGAAACCCGACATGGATGATGTGCCGGCCTATGGCGTTGGGAGCCTGAAGCGGCTTGAGGGCGGGCGGAGGCTGAACGAACTCGACTTTATTGCCTTCGGGATCCTTGATGGCGAACCAGCGGCTGCCATCTGTGCCTTTTTCCACCTGCCCCGGCACCTTCCAGGCCTTCGATCCAAGATAGCGGCGCATGGCTTCGGCATCGTCCGTGTTCCATGCGGTGTGATCGAGGCGGTTGATGCCTGAACCCTCGGGCAGTGGCAGGACCTCAACAAACTGAGTGGCGCTGACTGCGTAGCGAACTCCTTTGGGGTTCTCAGGATCGGGCTGCTTCACGGCGCCGACCGTCTCCAGGTAGAAATTCTGGGTTGCGACGGGATTCGAGGTGTAAACGGCAATATGCGAGATGCCGGTGATCCGGGGACGCGCGGGCGGCTTGTCGGGCAATTGAGCGGCGGCTGAGAGAGTGAATGCAACAAAAGAAGCGGTGACCATGAACCTGAACTGCATCTTGCACCTCGAATCTGTGTTGGCACCACGATAAATCGATTTGCAGCACTGTGCAAACGCGGTAACTTCTCTGCGCCCGCCGAGTATGGCCATTCGAGCGATACAATGCCCTCATGCGTCCAAACGTACTTAGCCGAAACCAAGTCTTTGGTTCCATTGCTGTTCTAGCCCTTGCCGCAGGTCTTGGAATTGCCTTGAGCAGCCCAGTTGCCGCTGGCCAAAGCTCTCTTCCAACCACTTCCGAGGAAGATCGGGCATTGGCAAAGGCAATCTTCAAGGAACTCATCGAGATCAACACCACAGATACGCCGCTGGGCAACGTGACCCCAGCGACCACGGCCATGCAAAAGCGCTTTCTCGATGCGGGGTTTGCCGCCGAAGATGTACATCTGCTCGGGCCGGATGCACGGAAGATGAACCTGGTGGTGCGCATGAAGGCAGCGGGAACGCCTGCCGAAAAGCCGGTCGTGTTTCTCTGCCACATCGACGTTGTGGAAGCGCTGCGTGCGGACTGGTCGACCGATCCCTTCCAGTTTGTCGAGAAGGACGGCTACTATTACGGCCGCGGCACGCAGGATATGAAGGACTCCGATGCCGCGCTGGTTGCCACGTTTCTGCGCCTGCATCGCGAGGGATACAAGCCGAAGCGCGATCTGATTCTGGCGCTGACCGCAGATGAAGAAGGCGGCAAATTCAACGGCGCGGACTGGCTGGTGAAGGAGCATCGCGAACTGGTGGACGCGGCTTATGTCATCAACCCCGACTCCGGCGGCGTGGAACTGGATCATGGACGCGCCGTTGTGGCCGATGTGGAAGCGACGGAGAAAGTCTATTCCGACTTCCAGGTGACAGCGGTCGACCGCGGCGGCCACAGTTCCATTCCGCGTCCAGACAACGCGATCTATGAACTCGCCACGGCGCTGAACAAGCTTGCTGCCTACTCGTTTCCATTCGAGATGAACGAGGTGACACGCACCTATTTCAAGAATCTTGCCGGCCAGGAAACGGGGCAGGAAGCCGCGGATATGCATGCAATTCTTGGGACGCCGCCGGATCTTGCCGCGGCCGCGCGGCTGAGCGGCGAGCCCAGCTTCAACTCCAACTTCCGTACCACTTGTGTGGCGACGCGTTTGAGCGCAGGCCACGCCAACAACGCACTGCCGCAGACAGCCCAGGCCAACGTGAATTGCAGAATCTTCCCAGGCCACTCGCCGGAGGAAATTCGCCAGATGCTGATTGGTGTGTTCGGCGACGACAAACTGACGGTAAAGTATGTCTCCGATGCCGGTGAAGTTTCGAACACGGCGCCGGAAAGAAAAGCCATGGTGCCGCCTGCGCCCATCAAGGAAGTCTTCGAACCGCTGACGCGGCTTACGCAGGCTATCTGGCCGGGTACGCCGGTAACTCCAGTTATGGAGAATGGCGCAAGCGATTCTATCTATTTTGCGCAAGCCGGAATTCCCTGCTATGGCTACTCAGCCATTGCGCTGGAGCGTGACGACGATAGAGCCCACGGCCAGGATGAGCGTCTTCCGGTGGATTCGTACTGGAAATCGCTCGACTTCTTCTACTCGTTCGCCAAGGCTCTGGGTGGAGAGTGACGAAAAGCAGGGACTAGGGAACAGCGAATAGGGACCGGGGAATAGAAAGCACGGACCTCAAACTGCCGAATGCCTCTGCCTCATAGAAGACTTTCCGACCGCGTATAGTGCCTTGTTCGGGTTCCTTGTGTCGTGCGTCGCGGCGGACAATACCGGCGAGAGCTTGATGAACGAGGTGGCCCAGGCGACATGCGGCTACAATTATTTGTCGGGATTGCAGAACCGGTCTCGTTTCAGCCATTTTTTACGGAACTGGTGCGGCAATTCGCGAACCAGTATTCGCTCGAATTCACAGCCCGGCTGGACCGCAAGCCTGCAGTTGAACCTATGAAGCTCAAAATCGAGGGGCTGAGGTTGCAAGTCACTGCCCCGCAGCAAGTGTTTGTAACTCCAGGCGGCCAGCAGGAGTAGCTGCGAGAGCGAACCGGCCGCGGTGCTACGCCGATTGCGAGATTGTGAACTGCCGTGTGTAGCCTGCCGGTTCCGCATAAATTTTGACGCGCAGACTGCCGGTCGAATCGCACGTGTACTCCTCGCATATTCTCACATTGCCCGGATTGCTGAGCATTGCGACCGGCACCGACGCCAGATCCGGGTGGTGCTGCAACTGGGGATCGAATGGGAACAGAATCTGGTCCCAGTTAGCGATTTCCCCCTTGGGCTGCATGTGCTCGTCGAGTTGTGAGCATTCGAGATAGCGGAAATGGCCGATGTTGTGGGCCGGCCGATAAATGCGCTCAATTCGCAGCGGCGGTTCGCCGGGCGAGGGCAGTTGTACGCCGCGGGGAAAGATCAAGTCGAAGAGGATGGTTCCACCGCTGTCTGTCTCGCGCCACAAACCAAAATTGCGATTGAACTGGTCCAATAATTGGTCTGGCACGTCATCCTGAAGCCGGCCGGGCAGGTCACCTGTCAAAACAGCCGCTCGAATCGCAAGTCCAATGGCACTGGCCGAGCGCATGTAAGCGGAGCGCCGCACCTTGCGGCCAAAGCTTTCGCGGAGAATTCGCGCCACTGGCGGCAATTCTGCTGCGCCACCCGTAACGTAAAGCGTATCCAGTGGACGATCCGAGTGGGCGGCCAGCAGATTGTCGACCACCGCGCGGGTCTGCTCAATCAGCGGCCGGCAGCGCTCGTAGTAGTCATCGACCGGAATCGTCACCTGCTCCCAGCCGGCCCGCACACGCTCCAGATCGAGGGTCACCTTGCGCGTGTTCGGATTGAGCGTCTCTTTCTTCTCACGGCATTCCTCCAGCAGGCGATAGCGCTCAGATGGCTTGAGCTTCACATCCGCGCCGAGTGTCTCAAGCACGAGTTCTGCCAGAATCTCGTCGAAGTCGTCGCCGCCCAGGCTCGGTATCCCATCGGAAGCTTCCACGGTGTGCTCCGTCTCGCCCAGGGTAACGAGCGAAACGTCGAAGGTCCCTCCGCCCAGATCGTAAACTACGAGCCCGCTCCCGATGCGGCTCTTGCGCTCGGCGCTGTTGCGATGGGCAAACTCGATCGCTGCGGCAGAAGGCTCATTAAGCAAACCAAGTACATTAAAACCGGCGATCTGCGCGGCCTCTTCTGTAAGGAACCGCTGGTTGCTATTGGCATTCGCCGGAACGCCGAGCATTACATCGAACCGCACTTCGAAGTCCGCGGTGTCCGCGCCGACATTCGAGTGTTCAAGCAGTTGCGACTTCAACGCGGCCATCATCTCGGCCATTAACTGGCGCAGCGGGATCTGCTGGCCCGCGACCGGCACCAGCGTGTGGGGATTGGCGGAGCGCAGGTAGCGTTTCAGGGAGCGCAGAATCGTCCAGTTCTCACCCTCCTGTGCGGCGATCGCCTCCCACCCGTAACGGCGCTGGTCGCCGTTCACCGCGGCCACCGGGGGAAACCAATCGTGCGCCTGCCCGTCGGGCGCTTCGAAACTGACAAGGGGAAAGTTGCCGCGATCTACCAGCGCGACAACCACACGAGTTGTTCCGAAATCGATTCCTAGCCGCATATGTCCTTAGTTTACTGGAGAGGGGGATTTGGATGCCTCGCCGTCGCTGGTAAACTAGGACGACATGATTCTCCCGTTTGTCCGCGAAATCTTTGCGGAGCTGGAGCACTCTTCGGCTTTTGAACGCGTACGAAGGCATTTGAGCCTCGGTGCGGGGCGGAGACGTGTGTCCGGATTGACGGCGACAGCGCGGGCGCTTTACATCCCGCTGTTGGCGCGGGCCGCCCGCCAGCCGGTGATTGTTGTGGTCGCCGACAACAAGGCGGCCGAGACACTGGAGCCACTGCTCAAGGCCGGCTGCGAGCTGACAGGAGCCATTGACCCCGCGACTGTTGTGCGTCTGCCCGCCCACGACGTCCTTCCTTTTGAAAACCTCTCCCCGCATCCCGATGTGCAGGAGCAGCGTGCATCCGCATTGTGGAAACTGGCCACCGGCGCGGTCTCGATTCTGATCGCCCCTGTCGAAGCAGCGGCGCTCAGGCTGTTTGACCGCGACTATTACGCGGGGCTCGCCGTAACGTTGAAGCGCGGCGAAGAGGTCGATGTCGAGGTTCTCACCGGTCATCTCGCCTCGGTGGGCTACGCGCAAATGGACCTGGTTGAGATGCCCGGACAATTCACGCGCCGTGGCGGCATTCTCGATGTTTACTCGCCTGAGGCCGACCGCCCCATTCGAATTGAATTCTTCGGCGACGAGATCGAGACCATCCGCAAATTCGATCCGGAGACGCAGCGCTCGCAGAGTGGACTGGATGAAGCACAATTATTACCTCTGACCGAGACGCCTGTAACTGAGCGATTGCTGGCTGCGGTGCATGGGCGGCTAAACCGCCAGCGTGTCGCCATTTCAGAGGATAGCGAAGACGAAGAGATGGCCGCCGAGTTGGCCTCGGCCGGCGGAGTCAGCGTCTTTCCGGGCTGGGAGTTCTTCTCCGCAGTGGCCGGTGCAGAGAAATCGCTGCTATCGCTGCTGCCCAAGTGTGCACTCTTCGTTGAAGAGCCGGCCATGGTACGCAACCAGATCGAGCGCTGGTGGAACAAGGTGGAGCAACGACACGAGCGATCAGCCATGGGTTCGCTGATCACACCGGAAGATATTTATCTCCGTCCCGAAATACTCCAATCCACACTCGATGCGCACATGGGCCTCGACCTCGATCAACTCGGTGTGATCGACGTACTCGATGAAGACAACACGCTCGGTGAAATTGAGCTGAACACGCGGCCCACGCTGCGCTTTCATGGTTCGATTCCGGCACTGACCGAGCAGTTGAAAAACCTGATGGCGGCAGAGTCGCGAATCGTGCTTGTCGGCCCGCACCAGGGGGATGTGGAGCGGCTCGCAACTCTATTGCGCGAGTACCAGATTCCTTACCGTCTCGGCAGCCGCAATCCACATCCTGGCGAGACCATGCTGGACGAAGGCAGCTATCTCGCCGGCGATTTACGAGTGCCGGTGATCGTGCGAACTCCGCTGGCCGCAGGCGTGAATTTCATCGACGCAAATCTTGTTGTCTTTGGAGCCAACGATCTTTCCGACGATGCGGATGTGGCCGCGCGGCCAGAGCCGAAGCGATCGAAGACAGCCGCCTTTGTCTCCGACTTCCGCGACCTCGGCGTAGGCGATTATGTGGTTCATGTCGAACATGGAATTGCGCAGTATCAAGGCCTGAAAGAAATCGTGCAGGACGGGCTCTCCGTCGAGTTCATGATCCTGGAGTTTGCCGAGGCTGCAAAGTTATATGTCCCTCTAACTCGACTTGACTTGATTCAGAAGTATCGCTCCACCGATGCCGGGCCCGCTCCAGTCTTGAATAGACTTGGCTCGCAGCAGTGGGCCAAGACCAAGGCGCGCGTGCGCAAGGCCATGCAGGATATGGCCGCCGAGTTATTGAAGTTATACGCAACGCGGGCAACGGCACAGGGGACAGCCTTCTCCAAGGACAACGAATTCCAAAAAGAATTTGAAGACTCATTCGACTACAACGAAACCGACGACCAGCTTTCCGCGATTCGAGCCATCAAGTACGACATGGAATCGACCACGCCCATGGACAGGCTGCTGTGCGGCGATGTCGGCTATGGAAAAACCGAAGTAGCCATGCGCGCGGCGTTCAAGGCCGTGCAGGACGGCAAGCAAGTCGCGATACTGACGCCGACAACAATTTTGAGCTTTCAGCATTTCGAAACATTCAAAAAGAGATTCGCACAATTCCCCATCAACATCGAAATGATCTCGCGTTTCCGCACCGCGAAAGAACAAAAAGAAATCGTCGAGAAGGTTGAGAACGGGCGCGTGGACATTTTGATAGGCACGCATCGCCTGCTGTCGAAGGACATCAAGTTTCAGGACCTGGGCCTGTTGGTAGTGGATGAAGAGCAGCGTTTCGGTGTGCGCCACAAGGAGCGGCTGAAGCAGATGCGCAAGGAGATCGATGTGCTGGCCATGAGTGCCACGCCGATTCCGCGCACGCTGCACATGTCCCTCGTAGGCCTGCGCGATATGAGCGTGATTGAGACGCCGCCGAAAGACCGAATGGCGATTCAGACAGTTGTGGCTAAGTTCGATGAGAAAATTGTGCGCTCGGCTGTTGAGGTGGAATTGGAGCGTGGCGGCCAGGTTTATTTCGTGCACAACCGCGTTGAGTCGATCTACGAGATAGCTTCGCGTATTCAGGAACTGGTGCCTGCCGCGCGCGTTGTGGTGGGTCACGGCCAGATGGGCGAGACAGAATTGGAACGCGTGATGCTCGCGTTCATGAGTCACGAATACGACGTTCTCGTCGCGACGACGATTATTGAAAACGGTCTGGATATCCCGCTGGCGAATACGATTCTGATCAATCGTGCCGATCGCCACGGGCTGAGCGAGTTATACCAACTGCGCGGCCGTGTTGGCCGCTCCAACCGCCGTGCCTACGCGTATTTACTCATCCCTCCAGAGAACGAGTTGACGGAAATTGCGCGCAGGAGGCTGGCCGCGCTCAAAGAATTCTCCGACCTTGGCGCCGGCTTCAAGATTGCTGCACTGGACCTGGAGTTGCGCGGAGCCGGGAACATGCTTGGCGGCGAACAGAGCGGGCACATTGAGGCGGTCGGATTTGAGTTATATACGTCCATGCTGGAAGCAGCGGTAAAGGAGATGAAAGGCGAGTCGAGCGAAGAGCGGCCCGCTACGCAACTCAATCTCGGCATCGCGCTGCGTATTGATGAGAGCTACGTGCCGGAAGAGAATCAGCGGCTGCGCCTCTACAAGAAGATTGCCGGCGCAACCAGCGAAGCTGCGGTGAACGAGGTGCGCGCCGAGATGGAAGACCGTTATGGCGTGCCGCCGGACGCTACCGTGTTCCTGCTTGAAGCGGCGATGTTGCGCCTGGAATGCGAGCAGATGGGAATTGCGCAGGTCGATCGCAAGCGCGGCGAATTGCAGATTAGGTTCATGGAGAATTCGGCCGTCGATCCGCAGACACTGATGCGGCTGGTGGCGAAAAATGCCAAGCGCGGCGCGCAGTTCACACCGCAGGGGTTGCTGAAGTATCCTTTGGCTGCCATGCGGCCCGACGAAATCCTGCTGGAAATTCACGAAATACTCGCCAAACTCGCACCTGCGCCGGTTGGCGCATAGAAATTGCCTCAATAGAAAGAGGAAATATGAAGAAGCTTTTTGCCCTCGTAGGGATTGGAGTTTGTATGAGCACTGCAATTGCTGCCCATGCTGCAACTGAGGATTGGAAACAGAAATTCGCAAAGGTCTCCGACGAGTACTTCGATCAGGTCTATTTCCATTATGGCCCGACGAATGGGACGTCGGTGGGGTTCCACCAATACGACGGTCAACTGGAGGATTACTCGCGAAAGGCCATCGATTCCGAGATCGCGGCGCTGAAAAGCTTCGAAAAACGCATTGAGGCGATTCATCCCGATGATTCAAAGGAGAGTCTTGTTTCCCGGTCCGACCGCGAGATGGTACTTGAGAATATTCGCTCGGAGTTGCTGACTCTGGAGACCATTCGACCCTGGGAGAAAAATGCGGATAATTATTCAAGCACCTGTGCGAATGGCGCATTCGTCCTGATGGAACGGAAATTCGCATCGCCGGATGAGCGGCTGCGGTCGCTGGTCTCGCGCGAAAAGCAGATGCCGGCCTTGCTTGAGACCGCGCGCGTAAACCTGAAGGACCCACCGCATATTTATACAGAGATTGCCATTGAGCAGTTGCCTGATATAGTGAGCTTCTTCGAAAAAGACGTCCCGCTGGCCTTTGCCGATGCGCAGGACGCGGCCCTCAAGTCGGAGTTCGCGCAGACCAATGCGGCAGTGATTGCGGGACTCAGCAGCTATCTCAACTGGTTAAAGTCGGATCTGTTGCCGCGCTCGAATGGCGATTACCGCATCGGCGCGCAAGCTTTCCAGAAAAAACTTGCATTCGATGAAATGGTCGACACTCCGCTCGACAAATTGCTCGAAATTGGCTGGGCCGATCTGAAGAAGAATCAGGCGCATTTCAACCAGGTGGCAAAGGAATTGGAACCGACAAAAGAGCCGGCCGCAGTGGTCGAACAGCTAGGTTCGTATCATCCCGCGCCCGACCATTTGTTGGATGCATTTCGAGCTACGTTCGACGGGCTCGTGAGCTTTATCCGCGCCAACAATATTGTGACCATCCCTTCCGACGTGAGGCCGATTGTCGAAGAGACGCCGCCATTTATGCGGGCTACGACGTTTGCGTCCATGGACACGCCCGGCCCGTTTGAGAAGCATGCGACCGAAGCATACTTCAACGTCACGCTCCCCGATCCATCCATGAAGCCCGAGGAAGTGGAAGGCTACATGCACTCGTTTAACATCGGCACGGTTATTTCAACCGCGGTGCACGAGGCATATCCAGGGCACTATATCCAGTTCCTCTGGGTGCCGCAGGCGCCGAGTAAAGTGCGCAAGCTTCTGGGCGCTAACACGAATGTCGAGGGCTGGGCGCACTACTGCGAACAGATGATGCTGGACGAAGGCTACGGACAACCCGGAGTGGGAGCCAAGGATGAGCGCGAATCGAAATTCCTCCGGCTCGGCCAGCTTCAGGATGCGCTGCTGCGCAACGCGCGGTTCATTGTCGGCATCGAAATGCACACCGGCAAGATGAGCTTTGACGAGGCGGTCGCATTTTTCCAGAAGGAAGGCTATCAGTCGAAAGAGACGGCGATGGTTGAGGCCAAGCGGGGCACCAGCGATCCGACTTATCTTTATTACACCCTTGGCAAACTGGAGATCATGAAGCTGCGCGAGGACATGAAGAAGAAGCAGGGCGCGGCTTTCTCGCTGGAAGAGTTTCATAATAATTTCCTGCGCCAGGGCTTTCCGCCCATCAAGATAGTGCGCGAAGCGATGCTTGGGGATAACACGCCTGCGCTTTAACGGTATATACGTTGTCAGATGCTGGAAAGAGGATTGAGGAATGAACAAACGAGTACGGAAAGCGGTGTTTCCTGTGGCTGGGCTGGGCACCCGATTTCTGCCGGCCACGAAGGCGATTCCCAAGGAGATGCTGGCGCTGGTCGACAAGCCCATCATCCAGTATGGCGTAGAAGAGGCGATCGCTTCAGGCGTCGAGCACATCATCTTCATTACTGGCCGCGGCAAAGGCGAGATCGAGGACCACTTCGACATCAGTTTTGAATTGGATACGAATCTGGAGCGGCGAGGCAAGCTTGAACTGCTGGCCCTGTCGCGCGGCATAGCATCCATGGCGCGAATCACCTCGATTCGTCAGAAGGAACCGCTGGGCCTCGGCCACGCCGTGCTGTGCGCAAGGGACTTGGTGGGAGATGAGCCCTTCGCGGTGATTCTGCCCGACGATGTCATTGATGGCGATGTACCTTGCCTCAAGCAAATGATCGGGATATTCGACGAGAAGGGTGGTTCGGTGCTGGCCACGCAGACCATCGAGGGCCCGGCAATCTCAGCTTACGGCGTGCTGGCCGGCTCGCGGGACCCCGCCAACGAGCGGCTCTACGACTGTACCGGCATGGTGGAGAAGCCCAAGTTCGAGGATGCGCCCTCCACGCAGGCGATCATCGGCCGTTATGTGCTCACGCCGCGGGTCTTCGAGTTGCTGGAACAGACCGAGCCGGGCGCGGGCGGGGAGATACAACTTACCGACGGCATCAAAGCGCTGGCCAAGGAAGAGAGAGTCTTCGGCTACAACTTCGAAGGCAAGCGCTTCGACGCGGGCGACAAGTTCGGCATGCTGCAAGCGACAGTCGAATTCGCGCTCAAGCGGCCGGAGTTCGCGGATAAGTTCAGAGAGTATTTGAAGGGGTTGGCATTGTAATGCGGAGTTAGCGGCGCTAACTCCGCTTTGGTCACGCCTTCCACTTGATATTGCACCCAATCGACGGCCGTTGGTCAGCGGGAACAGGCTGGCCTGAGAGCACTTGATCGATCGCGGCTCGTAAGTCTTCACCGGTTACCGGAATTCCGTTTCCAGGCCGGCTTGAGTCGAACTGGCCGCGATACACCAGCCGAAAGTCCGCGTCAAACAAAAAGATGTCTGGCGTGCATGCGGCCTTATAGGCATGCGCCACGGCCTGCGTCGCGTCATACAGGTAAGGGAAAACAAAGCCAAGAGTTTCAGCCTGCTTCTTGAGTCCAGCAGGACTGTCTTCGGGGTGCGTGGTCACGTCGTTCGAGCTGATGGCGACGATGGCCAGCGGCTTGCCGGCGTAGTCCTTGCCAAGCGCGGCCAGGCATTTCTCAACGTGCTTCACGTAAGGACAATGCGTGCAGATGAACAGCACGAGAAGCGCCTTCTGGCCGCGGAAATCGTCGCGATGAACGGTATTGCCGCTGACCACATCGGTGAGCGCGAAATCCGGCGCGACGATGCCCAGCGAGAGCATGGTGGATTCAGTGAGCGCCATAATAATTTCTCCTCAGAGAGCAATGTTTTCCTTGTGATTCTTCAAAACAACGGTGCCTGCCTGCCCGGCATCGTCAGACCGAAGTGTTCATACGCCAAGCGTGTGGCAACGCGGCCGCGCGGCGTACGGTCAAGAAACCCGATCTGAATCAGAAAAGGCTCGTACACCTCTTCGAGTGCGTCTTGCTCTTCGGCCAGGGTCGCGGCCAGGGTGCTGAGACCCACCGGTCCGCCATCGTATTTCTGGATGATAGCCAGTAGCAGCTTGCGATCGATTTCGTCGAACCCGTGCGCGTCCACTTCCAGCATGGTGAGGGCGGCGTTGGCGGTGGGGCGGTCGATTACACCCGACCCGCGCACCTGCGCGTAATCGCGGACGCGGCGGAGAAGACGGTTGGCGATGCGCGGTGTTCCACGCGAGCGCAATGCAATCTCTGCGGCGCCGTCCTGGTCGATGGGCACTCCCATCACCTCGGCGGACCGCGTCACGATGAACCGCAGGTCCTCTTCCGAATAAAACTCCAGCCGCAGCAAAATGCCGAATCGCGAGCGCAAGGGCGATGAGAGCAGCCCCGGACGCGTGGTGGCGCCGATAAATGTGAAGGGGCGAATCTCCATCACATGGGTGCGTGCCGCCGGTCCCTGGCCGATGATGATGTCGAGTTTGTAATCCTCCAGGGCGGTATACAGCTTCTCTTCCAGCACCGGCTGCATGCGGTGAATCTCGTCCAGGAACAGCACCTGCTTCTCGCGCAGATTTGTGAGGATTGCGGTCAGGTCTCCCTGGATCTGCAGGGCCGGCCCGGAGGTCTGCTGGAAACCCACATCGAGCTCATTGGCAATGATGGTGGCCAGTGTGGTCTTTCCCAAGCCTGGCGGGCCAAACAACAGCACATGATCCAGCGCTTCGCCGCGGGATTTTGCGGCTTCGAGGGCGATGGCGAGTTGCTCCTTTGCTTTCGCCTGGCCGATGAACTCGCCAAGCCAGCGTGGGCGGAGTTTGAGTTCGAAGCCCTGTTCTTCTTCAGCGCGCGAGGCGCTGACCAGCCGTTCCGGAGAGTTGTCGCGTGCGATGGCCATGCTGACGAGAAGTGTAGCGGGTGTTGGCGGCGGGGGCCAAATCCAAGCGCCGGCGTTATTGCGTATAGATCTCCGGCCGCGCGAAGACAAGGTCTTCCGGCGTACGAACCGGGATCGGAAAATGTGCGTCGAGATCGGCTGCCAGCACCACCGAGATTTCGGGATGCTCAGGATTGACGTGCACGCGGATGCGCTTGTTCTTCAGCGACCAGAGCCACTCCCAGGCGCGGTCTTCGTCGGGAAACGGGCGGGAAAAATCGCCGGAATAGTAGTTGGTTTCGCTGCCGTCCTTCACCGAATATGAGTATTTGAAGA